>DATKFJ010000065.1:0-4172 GCA_035511435.1 Acetobacteraceae bacterium
TTTCGTTTTCTTGCGCAGCTTGCGCGCCACTTTGATTCCCGCGCTGGCCGTGCCGCTCTCCATTGTAGGCACCTTCGCTGCGATGTATCTGCTGGGCTTCAGTTTGAACAATTTAACGCTGATGGCGCTGACCGTCTCAACCGGTTTCGTGGTCGACGATGCCATCGTCATGATCGAGAACGTCGCCCGCTATGTCGAGGCAGGGGATGCCCCGCTCGAGGCTGCCCTGAAAGGCAGCGAACAGATCGGCTTTACCATCATATCGCTGACGGTGTCGCTGATCGCCGTGCTGATCCCGCTGCTGTTCATGGGTGACGTAGTCGGCCGGCTGTTCCACGAATTCGCCATCACGCTGTCGATAACCATCGTCATCTCGGCCGTCGTGTCCCTGACATTGGTGCCCATGATGTGCGCCCGGCTGCTGCGGCATCGGCCGCAAGCGCAGCGCAGCCGGTTCGACCTGACAGCGGAGCGTGGCTTCAACTGGGTGATCGGTCGTTACGATCGGGCGCTCAACGTGGTGCTGGATCACCAGCCCCTGACCTTGTTGGTCGCGGTGATCACCATGGTGGTGACCGTCTTGCTGTATATCATCGTGCCGAAGGGATTCTTTCCGGTGCAGGATACCGGGATAATCCAGGGCATCTCGGTCGCGGCCCAGACCACGTCCTATGATGCCATGGCGCAGCATCAGCAGGATCTGGCGGCGGCGATCCTGAAAGACCCCGATGTCGTCAGCGTCAGTTCGTTCATCGGCGTGGACGGCAGCAACACCACGCTGAACAGCGGCCGCTTCCTGATCAACCTGAAGCCGAAAGACGATCGCACCCTTGACGCAACCCAGATAGGCCGCCGGTTGCAGCAGGAAACTGCCAAGATCGCGGGCGTATCGCTGTATCTGCAACCTGTGCAGGACCTGACGATCGACGCCGCCATCAGCCGCACGCAGTACCAGTTCGTGCTGGAAAATCCCAATATGTCGGCATTCACCGAATGGGTGCCGAAGCTTTTGGCACGGCTCCGGCAACTGCCCGACATCACCAACGTCGCCAGCGATCTTCAGCAGCAGGGGCTGACGGTGAACCTGGTGATCGACCGGGAAACCGCGGCGCGGTTCGGCATCACGCCTGCCACGGTGGACAACGCGCTGTACGATCTGTTTGGCCAGCGCATCATCTCCACCATCTATACGCAATCGAACCAGTACCGCGTCATCATGGAGGCGAGCCCGTCGCTGCAGACCTCGCTGGATGCGCTGACGGCGATCCGTCTGCCATCGGCTGCCTCCACCACGGGGCAGGTGCCGCTAACCGCCATTGTGCGGATCGAACAGAAGCCGGGACCGTTGCAGATCAGTCATCTCGGCCAGTTCCCGGCGACGACGATTTCCTTCGATACCACACAGGGTTCGTCACTCGGCGCTGCGGTCAGCGAGATCCGCCAGGCAGAGAAGGATATCGACCTGCCGGAGAGCTTTATCACCGCGTTCCAAGGTGCGGCTTCCGCATTGGAAGCATCGTTATCCAACGAATTGCTGCTGGTGCTGGCAGCGATCGTCACCGTCTACATCGTGCTGGGCGTGCTGTATGAAAGCTTCATCCATCCGATAACGATCCTGTCCACCCTGCCGTCCGCCGGCGCCGGCGCGTTGGTGGCACTGCTGATTGCCGGCGACGACATCGATGTCATTTCGATCATCGGCATCATCCTGCTGATCGGCATCGTCAAGAAGAACGCCATCATGATGATCGACTTCGCGCTGGTTGCAGAGCGCGATGAGGGCAAGCCGCCGCGCGAGGCGATCCATCAGGCTTGCCTGCTGCGCTTTCGCCCGATCCTGATGACCACGATGGCGGCGCTGCTGGGCGCATTGCCGCTGATGTTGGGCAATGGTACGGGGTCGGAGTTGCGCCGACCGCTGGGCGTCGCCATCGTCGGCGGTCTTATTGTGAGCCAAGTGCTCACTTTGTTCACCACACCGGTGATCTACCTGCTGTTCGACCGCCTGGCGGTGCGGCTGTCGGGCAGAGGTGTGGCTCGTCGGAATCTTCCTGCCGGCAACACGCCGACGTGAAGGCGGCGGCATGAATATCTCCGCTCCGTTCATCGCGCGCCCGATCGCCACCACCTTGCTGACCATAGGCATCGCGCTGGCCGGCATCTTCGCGTTCCTCAAGCTGCCGGTGGCGCCGCTGCCGCAGGTCGACTTTCCCACCATCTCTGTCCAGGCGATGCTGCCGGGCGCCAGCCCAGATACGGTGGCGACGAGTGTCGCCAGCCCGCTGGAACGCCATCTCGGGCAGATCGCCGATGTGACCGAGATGACCTCGACCAGTTCGGTCGGGCAGGTGCGCATCGTGCTGCAGTTCGGGTTGGACCGCGATATCAACGGTGCGGCGCGCGACGTGCAGGCTGCGATCAACGCAGCGCGCGCGGACCTGCCGACCAGTCTGCGCAGCAACCCGACCTACCGCAAGGTCAACCCGGCCGATGCACCGATCCTGATCCTGGCGCTGACCTCCCAGACGCTGACCCGCGGTCAGATATACGACGCGGCGACGAATGTACTGTCGCAGCGTCTGTCGCAGATCAACGGCATCGGCCAGGTGATCATCGGCGGCGCGGCGTTGCCGGCGGTGCGGGTGGAACTAAACCCGCAGGCGTTGTTCAAATACGGCATCGGACTCGAGGATGTGCGCGCCGCCCTCGCCTCCGCCAATGCCAACAGCCCGAAAGGCTCGATCGAGGCCGATGGGCTGCATTACCAGCTCTACACCAACGATCAGGCATCGCATGCGGTGGACTATCGGCCGCTGGTGGTGGCTTACCGCAACGGTGCCGCGGTACGGCTGTCCGACGTGGCGAACGTGCAGGATTCCGTCGAGAACCTGCGCAATGCCGGCCTGGCCAACGGCAAGCCAGCCGTGCTCGTGATCCTGTTTCGTCAGCCCGGCGCCAATATCATTGACACCGTCGATAGCGTGAAGGCGTCGATCCCGCAGCTCATGGCGGCGATGCCGCACGATGTCGACCTGCTGATCGCCAATGACCGCAGCACAACGATCCGTTCCAGTCTGCACGACACCGAGATGACCCTGCTGATCGCCGTCGCGCTGGTGACCCTCGTCGTGTTCCTGTTCCTGCGCAACATCCGTGCAACCATGATCCCGGCGATCGCCGTGCCGATTTCCATCATCGGCACCTTCGGCATGATGTACCTGCTGGATTATAGCCTGGACAATCTATCACTGATGGCACTGACGGTCGCGACCGGGTTCGTGGTGGACGATGCGATCGTGGTGCTGGAAAACATCTCCCGACACATCGAAGCCGGCATGCCTCGGCTTCAGGCCGCGCTGCTTGGTGCGCGCGAGGTCGGCTTCACCGTGATGTCGATCAGCTTCTCGCTGATCGCGGTGTTCCTGCCGATCCTGCTGATGGGCGGCATCGTCGGTCGTCTGTTCCGCGAATTCGCCATGACATTGTCGCTGGCGATCTTGGTGTCGCTGGCAATCTCGCTCACCACCACGCCGATGATGTGCGCGTTGTTCCTGAAGCCGCAAATGCGTCGCGCCGAACCCAGACGGCGAACCCTGTTCGACCGCGCCCAGTCGCTCTACGAGCGCACTCTGGCCTGGTCGCTGCGCCACAGTGCGTTGGTGATGTTGGTACTGCTGATCGCCGTCGTGCTGAATGTCGTGCTGTACGTGATCGTGCCGAAAGGCTTCTTCCCGGAGCAGGATACCGGTCGGATGATAGGCCAGATCCAGGCCGACCAAAGCATCTCCTTCCAGGCGATGCAACAGAAGCTGACGCAATTGATGAGCATCGTTCAGCATGATCCGGCCGTGCAGGATGTGGTTGGTTTTACCGGCGCAGGTGGCGGCGGATCGACCAATACCGGCCAGGTCTTCGTTTCCCTGAAGCCGCTGTCGCAACGCCCCGGAATCGACCAGGTGATCGCCAGGCTGCGCCGCCAACTATCCGTGGTCGCAGGGGCAAGGCTGTTCCTGGTGCCGATTCAGGACATCCGCGTTGGCGGCAGGCAAAGCAACGCCGCCTACCAGTACACCTTGCAGGCTGACAGCACTGCAGTGCTGTACGAATGGGCGCCGAAACTGCTGGCCGCGTTGGAGCACAACCCGGTTCTGACCGACGTCAATTCCGACCAG
>DATKFJ010000066.1:0-4837 GCA_035511435.1 Acetobacteraceae bacterium
ACGCCGAGCCGGCGCGCGATACCAGAGGGCGCCGCGATCGCACCGGCGATCTGAATCGCCTTGAACACCGCAAGCGCGTTGGCTGCGGCGACCATGCCGACGAACGCGTCCTCACCCACGCGCGCGCGCCAGTCGCGTGGCAGTGCCTTCGCCAAAAGACTGGGAATGTGGATCACCGAATAGGCGTAGGGCAGACCATCCGCGATGCGGATGACGCGGATGCGCAGTGCCTGTTCGGCATCCGCGAGGCCGAGCGCGCGCGCCACCGGCCGGTCGCACGTCACCTCTATGGCATCGATGACTGTGGGCGGGCTCGGGAAGCCGCTGCGTACGATGTCATCGAGCGAGGTGAGCATCCATGTGCCCGCGCCTTCCGGCCGGGCGACGACGAAAGTGCCGCGCCCGCGAAAGCGCTCGACGATGCCGTCGGCGACCAGCACGTCCACCGCCGCGCGCACGGTGAATCGGCTGGCCGAGAAAGCCTGCATCAATTCCTCGTCCGTGGGGATGCGGTCCCCCACGCGCCATTCCCCGCGTACCAGCCGCGCACGCAAGACGGACAGGATCTGCAAATACGCCGGAAGTTCCACGCGGCGGGACCTGTAGGTCGGGGACGACGGGCGATCGTCAGCCTATTGTCCGGACAAAGTCAACATCGATGAACCCTACATCGCTGCATAGGGTTGCGGTCGGTGATGCCGTTTGGGGGTGGGCGGTCGCGTTATCCGCGTTGCAGCAGCAGCGCTCCATTGGCCAGCGTCTCCGCGCGCCATCCCGCTGCCACCACCGTCGTCGCATCGAGCTGGGTCACGATGGCAGGGCCGTTAATCCGGTCACTGGCACCCAGCCGGGCGCGATCATAAATCAACGCCTCCACCGAGCCGCCGGCAGCATGCACGACCTGCCGCCCGGTCGGCTGCGCGCCTGTGCCGCGGGGCAGGATCGGCCGCACCGGCGCGCGCACGCTGCTTTCAGCTTCCACGCGCAAGGTCACCAGTTCCACCTTGGCATCGAGTGTGAATCCGTTCAGTGCCTGATGCGCTCTGGCAAAATCCGCGCGCGCCAGTGCGGCCGTGGCCGGCCAGGGGATCGCAAGCTCGGCACCCTGACCTTCGTAGCGCAACAACGCGACGCGCGCGGTGTTGCGGTGTTCGAACGCGACCTGCTCTGCCTCGAACCAGGTCTGCGCCGCTGCTTCCAACGCGGCGAACACTGCCTGGAAACCATCCCAGTCGTCCGGCCGCGGCAATGTCCGCGAAAACTCGGCCTTCAGCGAAGCCGCCAGCAATCCCTCTGCACACAGCACGCCGGGCGCGAACGGCACCAGCACGCGCGTGATGCCGAGCAGGTCCGCCAGCGCGCAACCATGCAGCGGGCCGGCGCCCCCGAAGGCCACCAGCGTGAAGTCGCGCGGATCGTGGCCTCGTTCCACCGACACCACGCGGATCGCGCCCACCATGTTGGAATCGGCGATCGCCAAAATGCCCCTCGCAGCTTGTCGGGGCGATAACCCAAGCGGGTCCGCCACGCCGGTCCGTATCGCGCGCTCTGCCAACGCCGGGTCCAGCACCATCCGGCCACCCAGCAGCGAAGCCGGCAGATGACCGAGCACGAGATGCGCATCGGTGACGGTCGGTGCCTCGCCGCCCATGCCGTAGCAGGCCGGCCCAGGCATTGCACCGGCACTCGCCGGACCAACGGTCAGCGCGCCGTCCGATAACCGCGCGATAGAACCGCCGCCCGCGCCGATGGTCACCATGTCCACCATCGGCAACGGCAATGGCCATTCGCCGATCCGTCCGCGCTGGGTAAGCCGTATCTGTCCACCGCGCAGCAGGCAGATGTCCGCGCTGGTGCCACCGATATCGACCGTGACAATGTCGCCGATGCCGCACGCCGCGGCCACGTCGCGCGCGCCAACCACACCGGCGGCGGGGCCGGACAGCACGGTCAGCGCCGGCGCGCGGCCGATGGTTGCCGCACCGGCAACGCCGCCGTTCGACTGCATCAGCAGCAGTGGCGCGGCGATGTCGGCGTCGGTCAGCCGACGTTGCAGGCGGCGCACGTAGGTGGCGACCGCCGGCATCACGCCGGCATTCATGATCGTGGCAAGGCTGCGCTCGTACTCGCGCGCGACGGGCAGCACGTCCACCGATGCGGTCACCGCGATGTCCGGCAACGCAGCGCGCAGCATTTCGGCGACGCGGCGTTCATGCGCAGGATACGCGAAGGAGTGCAGCAGACAGACCGCAACGGCCTGCACATCGAGCCGCCGCAACGCTGCTGCCGCTGCGTGGACGCTGGCTTCATCCAATGCGGTCAGCACGACGCCGCCCGCGCCCACGCGTTCGGTGACCTCCAGCACGCGCATCGGCGGCACCGGACGTTGCGGCTTCACCCAGGTGAATAGATTGGCGTGTCGCGGAATGTCCTGCCGCCCGATCTCCAGCACATGGCGAAAGCCTGCCGTGGTCACCAGCGCGGTGCGCGCTGTCTTGCCTTCCAGGATCAGGTTGGTGGCAACCGTCGTCCCGTGCAGCACACGGCCGACAGCAGCGGGCCGCGCGCCGGCGTCGGTGAGCGCGAGCATCACGCCGGTGAGGAAAGCTTCCGACGGATCAGCCGGCGTACTGGGGGTCTTGGCCCGCCACAGCCGTCCGGTCGCACGGTCTGCCAGCGTGACGTCGGTGAACGTACCACCGATGTCCACCGCAACGGTGAGATCATCCGATCGCATCGACATAACCCTTGCGATGGAACGCCTTCGCCGAGGGCCTTGTCGCGCGCAACGCGACGGTCGCCGCATGATCCACCGTATCGCCGGTGATCACCACGCCGTAATCCCGACGTGCCGCTTCGGCCGAAACGAATCCGTCGTGACAATCCCGCAGCACATGTTCTGCCGGCCGGTCGAACGGATGGCCGTGACCGCCGCCGCCGCCGGTTTCCAACAGCAGGATATCGCCACGCCGCAGCACGGTGCCATCCGACAGCGGTGCCAATTTCCGTTCGTGCGGCGTGCCGGGATTGACCACGGCGCGACCGGTGCCGCCTTGCATGCCGCCGGCGACGCCCCACGGTGGCTTGACCACGCTGTCGATGCGCGTCGACAGCACCGCATGCTCTGCCAGCACCTGGTATTCGCGCACCACACCCGCGCCGCCGCGGTATCGCCCCGGTCCGCCACTGTCGCGGTGAATGGCATATCGCAGCAGCCGCACCGGGTAGCCAAGCTCCAGAAATTCAATCGGATAATTCTCCTGCGCGACAAAGTACACCGCATCGATGCCGTCCGCTGTCGAACGGGCGCCGTACCCCACGCCGACGCCATCCGACATGAGAAACGATTTTCCGTCAGCCGAGCCTCGCAGCATGATGACGACGTAGGCGGAGTGCGCTGCGGGTGCGCTGCCGCCGGCGACGTTCACCAGCCCGTTCAGCACCGCGAGGAACCGCATCATCGTCATGCCGCGCAACCCGAGCGGCGCGGGAAAACGCGGCCAGAGCAACGATCCTTCGCGCAGCCGCACTTCATCGAGCGCGCGCGGGCCGCCGGCGTTGCAGACCTGCGCCGGATCGCCGCCCAGAAAGAACAGTCCGAGCGCCATGCCGGGCACGTCCGGATTCATCAGGAAATTCACCGGACCGGGCGCCTGGTCGTCTGTCTCGGTTGCATCCAGAATGAAGCGATCGTCCGACGTCCGCGTCAGTGCGAGACGGATATAGAACGGGCCATTGCCATGCCCATCCGAATCGATTGCGTCGCTGAAGCGGTGCGTTCCCACCGCGAACGTCTCGCGCAGCCGCGCGCGCACCAGGTCCCGGGTGCGCGTGAAAAGCCGGCTGAAGGCGTCGGCCACCACGTCCGGCCCGAAGCGCTGCATGATCTCGGCCACGCGCCGCACGCCCAGATCGACCGACGCCATCAGCGCCCGCGTGTCACCTCGGCTTTGCGCCGGGTAACGCGAGTTGCGATGGAAGATCTCCAGCACCGCCTGGTTCACCGTGCCCGCATCGATCAGTTTCGTCGGCGGGATGATGATGCCTTCCTGGAAGATGTCGGTGGCGTCGGAACTGATCGATCCCGGCCGCAATCCGCCGATGTCGGAAAAATGCGCCCAGCCCATCACGAACGCGGCGCGCCGGCCGTCGTGGAATACCGGCGCCAGGAACACCTGATCGTTGGAGTGCGACACCGCGCCGCGTGACGCATAGCAGTCGCTGTACCAGTAAAGATCGCCCGCGCGCATGGTTTCGGGCGGGAACCGGACAAACACCGGCCCGGTGATGTCGCCGAAGATCGGCACCATCGAACCGACCACCATCACGCCATCGGCGTCGAACAGCGCGGTGTAGAAATCCTTCTTCTCTCGGATGAACGCGCTGATCGCCGTGCGTTCCAGCAACGCATCCATCTCTGCCTGCGCCGCGCGAATTGCGCCGCGGATGATCTCCAGCTTGATCGGATCGAGGTCGCTCATGCCGCCATGAACGCGCGATAGACTTCCACCATGTCGGCCACGGCGGCGCTGTACAACCGAGCGCCGTGTTCCGGCGTGGACAGCGAAGGGTCGGAGCCGATGCGTCCATCCGGAAAGCGGCGGCGATAATCGGCGCTGTCGAAAAACCCCGTGCTCTTCGGCGCGATCTTGGGCGACATCTGCGCGTGCTTGATCGCGCTCGGCTGGTAGTGCTGCGCCAACGACACTTCTGCCGCCGTCGCATGGCTGCCGTTCGCGTCGCCATAGAACTCGCGCGCCAACGCCGTCGCGCGCGGTCCCTGCGACCAGAACAGCATCTTGCAGCGCACCGGCGATGCCTCGTTCTGTTCGCGCAT
>DATKFJ010000067.1:0-4885 GCA_035511435.1 Acetobacteraceae bacterium
GAAGTCCATATCGCCCAGGTGGTCCTCATCGCCGAGGATGTCGGACAGCACTGCGAAGCCGCGGTCCTCCTTGATCAGCCCCATGGCGATACCCGCCACCGGCCGCTTCAGCGGCACGCCGGCATCCATCAGCGCCAGCGAGCTGCCGCAGACGGTTGCCATCGAGGAACTGCCATTGGATTCGGTGATCTCCGACACGACGCGCAGCGTGTAGGGAAACTGCTCCTTGGACGGCAGCAGCGGATGCATCGCCCGCCAGGCCAGCTTGCCGTGTCCGACCTCGCGACGGCCCGGCGAACCCATGCGGCCGGCCTCGCCCACCGAATACGGCGGGAAATTGTAGTGCAGCATGAAATGCTCGCGGTATTCGCCCGCCAGAGCGTCGATGATCTGCTCGTCCTGGCCGGTGCCCAGCGTGGCGACGCACAGTGCCTGTGTTTCGCCGCGCGTGAACAGCGCGGAACCATGCGCGCGCGGCAGCACGCCGACCTCGGCGACGATCGGCCGCACCGTCTTGGTGTCGCGGCCGTCGATCCGCATGCCGGTGTCCAGGATGGCGTTGCGCACGATGTCGGCTTCCAGGTCCTGGAACAGGCCCTTGGCCTTCTCGACGTCCAGCGCTTCGGCTGCCAATGCCTCCATGGCCTGCTTCTTCGCCGCGCCGATCTTGTCGTGGCGCAGCCCCTTGTCGGGCTCGCGATAAGCATCGGCCACAGCGGCACGTGCCAGCGCATCGACCCGCGCCTTCAGGGTCTGCTCCTCGGCGGACGGCTCGGGCAGCGTCCAGGGTTCCTTGGCTGCGTGTTCCGCCAATTCGATGATGGCCTGGATCACCGGCTGAAAGCTCGCATGCCCGAAGTTGACGGCACCGAGCATGACGTCCTCGGACAGTTCCTTGGCCTCGGACTCCACCATCAGCACGCCTTCCGCGGTGCCGGCGACGACGAGTTCGAGCTCGGTGTCGTCCATCTGGTCGGCGGTGGGATTCAAGATGTACTGGCCATTCTTGTAGCCGACACGGGCGGCGCCGACCGGGCCGAAGAAGGGAATGCCGGACAGCGTCAGCGCGGCCGAGCAGCCGACCAGGGCGACGATGTCGGGGTCGTTCTCCATGTCATGGCTGAGCACGGTGGCGACGATCTGCACCTCATTGCGGAAGCCATCCGGAAACAGCGGGCGGATCGGCCGGTCGATCAGGCGGGAGACCAGGACCTCCTTTTCGCTAGGCCGGCCCTCGCGCTTGAAGAACCCGCCGGGGATCTTACCGGCAGCGAACGCCTTTTCCTGATAGTTTACGGTCAGCGGGAAGAAGTCCTGGCCGGGGCGCGAGCTTTTCACGCCCACGGCGGTGCACAGCACGATGGTGTCGCCGTAGCGCGCCAGCACGGCGCCATCGGCCTGGCGGGCCATCTTGCCGGTCTCCAGAATGAGCTTGCGCCCGCCCCAGTCGAGTTCCTTGCGGAAGTAGTTAAACATTCATTCGTCCTTGACTGATGCGCGACATCGGCGGACGGCATGCCGGACGCTCCTGGGGCCCAGCAGGGCGGGAGGCGGCGTCTCGGGTTGCATGGATGGCGCGGGCTGCGTTTGGCGTAGTGCGGGCGCAGCCGCGAGCCATGTAACCGGAAACGCCGTCGCGATTCCCGCACCTCGGGTCGCCGGAACGGCGGTCTGTCGGTCCGCCGCGTATCGCGGCGTTCGAGGGCTTAACCGGCCCTCTCGGCGTTGCCCCGCACCACCATGGTCCGGGGGTAGGCGCCGCTGGTGGTCATATAGGCGTGAACAGCGGCGAAACCAGTTAGCGGCGCAGGCTGAGCCGGCCGATCAATGTTTCGTAGCGGCGTTGATCCTTCGCCTTTAAGTAATCGAGCAGCCGCCGGCGACGGCCCACCAGCATGAGCAGGCCGCGGCGGGAGTGAAAATCCTTGGCATGGATCTTCAGGTGTTCGGTCAGGTTGCCGATCCGTTCGGACAGCAGCGCCACCTGAACCTCCGGGCTGCCGGTATCCGTCTGTCCGGTCGCGTATTCGCCAATCAGCGTCGTGCGACGCTCCGCGGTAATCGACATCGGATGTACTCCTTGCGTTTGGGTGACGCGCCGCGGAGGCTATCAGAGCATCCGCTCGGGTTTCATCCAGCCGTCGTCCAGCCGGGCCAACCCGATCACGCGGCCCCCCGCCATGGCACGGACCAATCCACCATCGGGATCGGCCGTCCCTGGAATTCGGCCCATCAGCGCGACGAGGCTGATCGCCTGGCCATGCCTGAAGCCGGCGGCCTCTGTTTCGGTCAAGGCCAGCGCCGGGATGTCGGCCAGCGCGGTCACGACCGGAAGCAGCAGGTCCGGGGAAGCCGGCGCGGTATCGTCCGAAGCGCGGAGTTTGTCCAGCGGAATTGCCTGGGCCTCGGTGAACGGGCCGACGCGGTTGCGGCGCAGGGCGGCGATATGGCCGCAGGTGCCGAGGGCGGCGGCGAGGTCGCGGGCCAGGCTGCGCATATAGACGCCCTTGCCCGAGGCGACCTCGAAGATGGCGGTGTCGGGGTCGGGGCGTTCTGTGAGCTCGAACCTGTCGACGCGGGCCGGGCGGGGTTCCAGGACGGGTGCGCGGCCTTCGCGGGCCATGTCGTATGCGCGCTCGCCGGCGATCTTCACCGCCGAGAAAGCCGGCGGCGTCTGCATGATGTCGCCGCGAAAGCGGGGGAGTGCGGCGTTGATTTCCGCGTCGGTGGGGCGGTTTGGCGAGGCAGCGGTGATCTTGCCATCGGCATCGTCGGTGTCGCGTTGTTCGCCGAAGCGCAGGGTGAAGCGGTACAGCTTGGTGCCGTCCATCACATAGGGCACGGTCTTGGTGGCCGCACCGAAGGCGATCGGCAGCACGCCGGTGGCCAGGGGATCGAGCGTGCCGCCGTGGCCGGCCTTCTGCGCATCGAACGCGCGGCGCACGCGGTTGACCACGTCGGTGCTGGTGAGGCCCGGCGGCTTGTCGATGATCAGCCACCCGTCGAGCGGGCGGCCGCGTGGCTTGCGGCGGGGCATTGGGGGCGGGGTCCCTGGGAGGGCGCGGGGGTAGGCGGCGCAGACGATGCTGTCAATTGCACCGTCGTCAAAATCACTGGCGGGGATAAAGTCGTTTCCTGGGGCAGTTCGGCGGCCTCGCTGCGCGAGCCGTCACAATCGATCTTCCTCACCATCCCGAATTTCGCCACGGATGAGACGGCTGTGGAACGACCTTGAGGCGGCCACGCGACATCACTGGCGAAACAGCGGCGCCATCTATATCAGCGCTTCTGATGGTCGAAATTCGAATCGACGGCATGACGAGCTGCCAATACGGCGCCAACAAGATATTGGCGTCGGGCAGCCGTCCGATTTATGGCCGAACACCAGCCGCCGCACGGGCGTGATCTTATCAACAAAGGCCGTGCGAATTGGCATCCTTGACGCGTTCACCCGCTTGTCTTGGGCAAGCAGAGTGGCGGCCCCGCTGCCATCATCGTGGCTTGTCAGCACGGCAAGCCATCGATGCATTTTGCGCAGGCCTTCGCTGCCTTCGCGCTCTGCTCGACGCGCACTCCGCCCAACGATCGATATGCGGCATGGTCGAGTGGAACGTGCGGATGGCACCGGCATTACCCCCACCGGCCTTATCCCCACCGGCATCATCCCCACCGTACGATATCCGCGCGTCGCGCGCGGCCCACGACAAAGCCAAGCCAGGCCAGCTGCGGCACCAAGGTCAGCAGCGGAACGACTGGCTTGGCCGACGATGGTGCGGCCAGAAAAACCAACGCACACACACCGCCGAACGTCGCAAAACCCCAATGCACCAAGGTCACCGCCGTGGCCGGCAAGCCCGAGCGCTGCGCCACCTGATACAGATGACCGCGATGTGGTGCGGTCAGCGGTTCACCGGCAAGGCCACGGCGAACCAGGGTGAAGGCTACATCGAACAGCACGCCGGACAGCAGCATCGGTACGATCAGGAACGACAATTCCACGCCGTCCAGCCGGCTCGCCACCACTGCCAGGATGGCGAGCATGAAGCCGCAGAACTGGCTCCCGACATCGCCCAGGAAGATGCGCGCGCGTGGGAAATTGAACGGCAGGAAGCCGGCAAGTCCCGCGGCCAGCAGCAGCGCAGCGAAATACCCGAACCAGCCGCCGTGCGCCGCCGCGATACCGGCGAGAAAGCCGGCGGCGATCAGCGCCACCCCGCCTGCTAGACCATTCAGCCCGTCGATGAAGTTCATCGCGTTCGTGGCAAACAGCAGCCATACGGCGGTCGCCGGCGCTCCTAGCCATCCGATATAGAGAGGTCCGACGTAGGGCAGCCGATAATCCTGCACGTATATACCGCTGCCGATGGCAACGAGAGTGGCCAGGATCTGTGCCGCCAGCTTGACGGTGAATTTCCAGTCGAACAGGTCATCCAGGAACGCCACCACGGCGATCGCGACCGATGCCTCGATCACGCCGATGAAGTAAGGGTCTGCCAGCCGGCCAAACTCGGCAAACCGGTAGAGCACAGCGATTCCGACAAGGAACGCCACCACGACGCCGACCCCGCCGCCCTTGGGCGTCTCCTGGGTATGAACCTTGCGCGGATCAGGACGATCCAGTACGCGCACCGCGATCATCAGCCGAACCACGACGGCGGACAGCAGCGCGAGCGCTGCAGCGAACGCCAGATGGCGCAGCAAGGCGGTAAGAGTCATTCGGGCTCCTCACGTGGAGGAGCCCGATAACAGCGAACCGTGGTCAATGGCCAGCTTGCGCCGGCCGCGCCATATCAGCGGAAGCCTTCCAGTTCGTTTTTGGCCCAATCGATCGACTGCTGGATCGACTGGCCGGAGACCAGCTTGGCCACCATGGTCGGGATCAGTC
>DATKFJ010000068.1:0-15186 GCA_035511435.1 Acetobacteraceae bacterium
GTCAGGGTCTGCTGCGCCTCTTCGGTCAGCAGCAGTCGGCGCAGGCGACGGCCCGGATTGGCGAGCGCCGCGGCGACGGAGTGCTGGCCGTACAGCCATACGGCGCCGCGTGGCGCGTCCGGCGTGTTTTGCGCAGCATGGTCGCGCTGGCCCCGGTCGCGATTCGGCTCGCGATTCTGGCCTGACTGTTTGGACGGGCGGCCCTGGAACGGCTTGCCCGGCGGCCGTGGCCCGCGCTGGTCCGGCTGGCCCACCGGCCGCAGCGCCTGCCCGCCTTGCGGTCGGCTGAGCTGCCCCCCAAAGCCGCCCCCCTGGCCCGGGTTCTGACCTTGGCCCGAGCTCAGACCCTGGCCAACATGATCGCGCCGCGGCTGACGATCGCCGGATTGGCTGTGTCCCGATTGCGGGGTCGACGATCCGCCACCGCCACGAAACGGGCCGCGATCGGAGGGCGGACGGCCGGAGCCGCCATGGCGATTGGGATGAGGAGGTTTCATGACCAGCCGGGTATAGCCCTCGCCCGCGCGACTGCCCAGGACAGGCGGCAGGGCGGTTCAAACTTAATGCGGTCGAAGCTTAATCCTGCGGCCCTCTGCGACCGACGTTCTCGTAAGGTGTGCCGTCGCGACGGGTATAGCGCGCGGGCCCGCCTTCGGGCGGCGCCGCCATGTCGACCTCCGAGTAGAATGCGCCGTCATCGGCGAGCCGGGTGCCGATCTCCAGGATCACGACATCGCTGTCCGAACGGTTGCGCAGGCAGTGACCGTTGGTATCGCCTGCCCTGAACCGGCGGCATCGCCGGCGCGCAGTACCTCCTCGCCATCGTCGCCCGCCAGCATCACTTCGCCGGACAGCACGTAGACGAACTCGTCTGCCTTGGTGTGCCAATGGCGCTGGCTGGACCATGCGCCCGGCGGCAGGCGCAGGAGGTTGATGCCGAACTGCGTCAGGCCGGCCGCATCGCCGAGTTTCTGCCGAGTGCGCGTGCGGCATGGCTGGTCGAAGGGTGGCGGATACAGTGATCCGACGATCCGGCTCAGCGCTGCAACGTCAATACGTCGGGTCATGTTCGGCGTCGCTCCCCTGGATGACTGGCCCCCGTATGACTGGCACCTGTAAGACTGGCACCTGTAAGACTGGCATGGCGGAATGACTTGCCGTGCAGCGTGTAGCGCGACATCGCGATGGGAGGCCGGCGGTTCCACCCGCCGTGCCTGCGAAACACCGATCGTGCGGGTGCTATCGCCGTCCCCGGCCCAGCCAGGTGATCGCCACATCACCCTGCGGTCGTGCGCGGCAGGCCAAGGTCTGACCGGCCTTCATCTGCGCGGGACTGATAGCGGCGTCGCCACGCGGCAGCATCGCCACCTTCCCCGCATCGAGCTGCGAAATGCAGGTGCCGCAATTGCCGCTCGCGCACGCGTACGGATAATCGATTCCCGCTATGATCGCCGCGTGCAGGATCGTCTCGTCCGCCGCGCAGGAAACCACCCGGCCGTTGTTGCCGATGCTGACCTGCCAGGTCATCGCCGCCCGCGCCATCGCACGCCTCACGCGGACGTCGGGGCATGACGGCGGGAGGCGCATGCGCGCACAGACGAGTATTCCGGATGGTACCACACGACGGACGGGAAGCGCGTCAGCGCATAGCCGTACAGCGCCAGGCCGATCGCCGGCTCTGTGCCGATCACCTCGGTGCTGTGAATGTCGTGATCGGACATCGCCATGCCGTTGCCCGGCTCGACCATCACCTCGCCCAGCTTCGCAACCGTTGCGCTGTCTGTCGCCCCGCCGTCGTCGGTGCGGCGGTAGAACACGTGTCGCTCGCGGCCGGAAATACTGGCATTCACGCACCAGATGCCGTGGTCGTGCGGCGCGGCCTCCTTGCCCGGCATGTTGATGGTCAGATACAGGCCGTGGCCGTCGTCGTCTTCGACCAGCAACGGGTGGCTTCGCCCTTGCGCGACGGGCGGCGCGAAATCGTCCGGCGGAAACAGGTGCGCCTTCGCTGCCAGCGCCACCAGCCTCTGCTTGATGGCGTGCAGGGCGGACGGCGTAATGCCCTCGTTGTCGGTGATCGCATGCACCTGACGCAGCAGGTCCCGGCAGGCACGCGCACGTTTATCGGCGATGCTGGAAGCCATGGAATGCCACCTTGACTGTTGCGGATCAGGCTAGTGTCGGCGACTGTTGCGGATCAGGCTAGTGTCGGCGGCACGCGCGCGCAATGTATCTGTGGCCCTGCGCGTCTGTGGCCCTGCTGCCGCGCCCGGCCTCGCGTTTTGCGCATTCTCGGCCAGGGCCTTTCACCTGGCCGTCACCGCCGCATATACCTTTCACATGGCGCCCTTCTGGAAGATGCACGGCTGCGGCAACGACTTCGTGGTGTTCGACGAACGGGCGGGAATGCTCGGATTGACGCCCGCGCGGGCAGCGGCGATCGCCGACCGGCGCACCGGCGTCGGCTGCGATCAGTTCATTGCCATCGAGCCGCCGCCGGCGAACTCCAACGCCGACGCCTTCATGCGCATCCGCAACCCTGACGGCGCGGAGGCCGGCGCCTGCGGCAACGCCACGCGTTGCGTGGTCGATCTACTGGCGCGCGAGACCGGGCGACAGATTCAGGTGATCCGCACTGTTGCGGGAGACCTGCCGTCGGAGGCGCTGGCTGACGGGCGGGTTCAGGTGGACATGGGGCTGGCTCGGCTGGACTGGCCGGATATTCCGCTCGCGCGTCGCATGGATACGCTGCACCTCGATCTGGCGCTGGGGCCGGTTGCCGATCCGGCCGCGGCCAGCATGGGCAACCCGCATGCCACGTTCTTCGTGGAGGATGTGGCGGATTTGACGGTGACCGAACTCGGACCGCCGCTGGAACATGACGCGCTGTTTCCGGAACGGGCGAATATCGGGTTTGCCCAGGTGCTGGCACCGGATCGGATTCGGCTGCGCGTATGGGAACGCGGCGCGGGGCTGACTTTGGCGTGCGGTTCCGGCGCCTGCGCGGCGCTGGTGAACGCGCATCGGCGTGGGCTGGCGGGGCGGCGCGCCATTGTTGTGATGGATGGCGGCGAACTGGAGATCGCGTGGCGCGAGGATGGGCATGTGCTGATGACCGGGCCGGTGGCGACCGCGTTTGTCGGCGAGATCGATCTTGCGGCGTATCCGGCATGAGCGTGCAGGTGCTCACCTTCGGCTGCCGGCTGAACGCCTATGAGAGCGAGGTAATGCGCGGGCACGCCGCGGCGCTGTCCGACACGGTCGTCGTCAATACCTGTGCGGTGACGGCCGAGGCGGAACGGCAGGCGCGTCAGGCGATCCGCCGCACCGTGCGCGAACGGCCCGATGCGCGCATCGTTGTCACCGGATGTGCGGCGCAGATCGATCCGGCGGCGTGGGCGCGGTTGCCGGGCGTCGATCGGGTGCTCGGCAATCTGGACAAGCTGAAGCCTGAAAGCTGGCAGGTCGGCGCGGCGGGGGCGGTGTCCGACATCATGGCGGCGCGCGAGACCGCGGCGCATCTGGTTACCGAATTCGCCGGGCGCGTGCGGGCGTTCGTGCAGGTGCAGCAAGGGTGCGATCATCGCTGCACCTTCTGCATCATCCCGTTCGGTCGGGGGCCTAATCGCAGCGTGCCGATCGGCGCGGTGGTGGCGCAGGTGCGCGCGCTGGTCGCGGCGGGCTATCAGGAGGTGGTGCTCACCGGCGTCGACATCGCGTCGTACGGGCCTGATCTGCCCGGGGCGCCTTCGCTGGGGCAGCTCGTGCGACGGCTGCTTGCGTTGGTGCCGGAATTGCGGCGGCTGCGGCTGTCGTCGATCGATCCGGCGGCGATCGATGATGAGCTGTGGCGGCTGCTGGGCGAGGAGGATCGGCTGTTGCCGCATCTGCATCTGTCGTTGCAGGCGGGCAGCGATCTGATCCTGAAGCGCATGAAGCGGCGGCATCTGCGGGCAGACGCTGCCGCGGCGGTTCGGCGGGCGCGTTCGCTGCGTCCGGGTGTGGCGATCGGCGCTGATCTGATCGCCGGGTTTCCGACAGAGACCGAGGCGCTGTTTCGCGAGACGCTGGACTTTGTGGCCGAGGCAGAGGTGGCGTTCCTGCATGTGTTTCCGTACAGCGAGCGGCCGGGGACGCCGGCGGCGCGGATGCCCTCGGTGCCGGTTGCGCTGCGGCGGGAACGGGCGGCTCGTTTGCGCGCGGCGGGGCGGGTAGTCGCCGGGCGGTTTCTGGATGCACAGGTGGGGCGCACGATTTCGGTGCTGACCGAAACCGGCGACAGCGGACATTCGGAACACTTTGCCTGCGTGCGGTTTGCTGGGCCTGTTGAGCCGGCGCGGGTGATGGCGGCGTGCGTGGTGGGCGTGTCGGGTGAGACCTTGTTGGCCGAGGCGGCGTGATGGCGTTGGGGTTCTTCTCGCGGCTGAAGGAAGGGCTGACACGCAGTACGCAGAAGCTGTCGGAGGGGATTGCCACCGTCTTCAAGAAGCGCCGGCTGGATGACGCGGCGCTGGAGGAGCTGGAGGAGGTGCTGATTGCCGCCGATCTCGGGACGGAGGTGGCGCGGCGGGTGATCGCCGGGTTTCGGCGCTCGCGCTTCGGCAGCGAGGTGACGGACGCGGAGATCAAGCAGTCGCTTGCGGAGGAGATCGCGGCGGTGTTGCGGCCGGTGGCGCAGTCGCTGCGGTTGGATCCGGCGAAGCGGCCGCATGTCGTGCTGGTGGTCGGCGTGAACGGCGTCGGCAAGACCACGACGATCGGCAAGCTGGCGCAGAACTTTCGCGAGCAGCGGCTGCGTGCGGTGCTGGTGGCGGGCGACACGTTTCGCGCGGCGGCGGTGGAGCAGTTGCAGATCTGGGGCGAGCGCGTCGGTGCTCCGGTGATCGCTGGGGGTCCGAACGCTGATTCCGCGGGGCTGGCGTTCGATGCGCTGACGCGGGCGCAGGCGGATGGCGCGGACGTGCTGCTGATCGATACTGCGGGGCGGCTGCATAACAAGGCGGCGCTGATGGACGAGCTGCGGAAGATAATCCGCGTGCTGCGCAAGCAGGATGAAACGGCGCCGCATTCGGTGCTGCTGGTGCTGGATGCGACGACGGGTCAGAACGCCGTGCAGCAGGTGCGGGTGTTCAAGGAGATCGTGGACGTGACGGGGCTGGTGGTGACGAAGCTGGACGGCAGCGCTCGGGGCGGGATTGTGGTGGCATTGGCGGAGACTTTTGGGCTGCCGGTGCATGCTGTTGGGGTAGGGGAGAAGGCTGGGGATCTGCGACCGTTCGATGCGGAGGATTTCGCGCGGGGCTTGGTGGGGGGTTAGGCGGCGAGGGGCGTCTCCGTGCCCGTCGGGCGAGACTCTATGGCGGCGCGGCCTCAAATCAGCGACCCCGCAGGGCCAGGCCGATCGCGGTGGGCAGGCTGCGGTCACGCAGGATTTCGCGAGCGGCGTTGCGCCCTGGATTACCGGAGACGCCGCCACCCGGATGGGTCCCCGCACCGCACATATAGAGGCCCTTGACCGGCGCGCGGTAGCTGGCGTGGCCCAGAACCGGGCGCGCGGCCCAGAGCTGATCCAGTGACAAGTGGCCGTGCATGATGTCTCCACCGGTCAGGCCAAATTTGCGCTCCAGGTCCAGGGGCGAGAGGACCATCCGGCCCAGCACCGAGGCCTTGAAGTTGGGCGCCCGGTCATTGACCGTGTCGATGATGAGGTCGGCGGCCTCATCGCGCGCGTCGTCCCACGAACGTCCGCCCTGAAGCTGCGGCGCGAACTGCTGGCAGAACAGGCTGGCCACATGCTGGCCGGGCGGCGCCAGGCTGTCGTCGAGCGTTGAGGGGATCAGCATCTCGACGATTGGCTTTCTCGACCAACCGAAGGTTTTGGCATCGCTGTAGGCCTGGTCCATGTAATCGAGCGACGGGGCGATGACGATGCCGCTCTGGTGGTGCTCGGTCATCGCCTTGCCGCGCAGGCAGGTGAAGTCCGGCAGCTCCGACAGGGCGACGTTCATGCGGAACGTGCCCGATCCATTGCGATAGCGCGCGATGCGGGCACGAAACTCAGTCGACAGATCGGTGGGCGCGACGAGGCGCTGGAACAGCAGCGAAGGATTGACGTTGGAGGCGACGATCGTGGCGGCGATGCGCCGGCCGTCGACCAGTTCCACCCCCACTGCCTTGCCCCCGTCCACGAGCACCTGTGCGACCGGCGCGTCAATCAGGATCTCTACGCCGCGAACGGCGCAGGCCTTGGCCATAGCCTGAGTGATGGCGCCCATGCCGCCGATGGCGTGGCCCCAGGCGCCCTTCCTGCCGTTCACCTCGCCGAAGGTGTGGTGCAGCAGCACATAAGCCGAGCCCGGGCTGTCTGGACTGGCGTAGTTGCCCACCACCGCATCGAATCCGAAGGCGGCTTTGACCGGCTCGCTTTCGAACCAACCGTCCAGGAAACTGCGCGCGCTCTCGGTGAACAGGTCCAGAAGGTCACCCTTGCGCCCCAGGGTCATCGACGCCAGCCGGCCGCCCTGGCGCAGAGCCCGCATCAGGCCGGGCAGGCCGTCGCCGAGGTTGGGCGGGGTTTGTTGGGCCAGGCTGCGCAGAACGTCGCCGATTTCGTCGAGCATGGCGTAATAGGCCGGTAGAACGTCGGCGTCGCGATTGGAGAACTTGACGAACTCGGCCTGGGTGCGCTCCAGCCCACCGCCCAGTTTCAGGTAGCGGGTCTCATCGATCGGCAGGAAGTTGGAGATCGGCCGCTCGACGATGCGCAGGCCATGAGCGTGCAAACTCATGTCGGCGATCACGCGCGGATTGAGCAGGCTGACCGTGTAGCTGGCCACCGAATTTCGAAAGCCGGGGTGGAATTCCTCGGTCACCGCCGCGCCGCCGACTATTGGCCGGGCTTCGCAGACCGTTACCTTCAGTCCCGCCCTGGCCAGATACCATGCGCAGACCAGGCCATTGTGGCCGCCGCCGACGATGATCGCGTCCCGCCGCACAGTTTCCGTCGCCATACGGCGTCCCCCTTCGCCAATCCCTATGCCGTGAGATTGTGCGCCCGCGCGCAAGTTTGCCATGTCTGTTCCGGTTATGTGTGGCGATGGTGGAAGCGGATCGATAGCTGTGATCACGCGCCGCAATTGATATTCAATCGGCGTCGAAGGTTTGCCACGCTGATCGACATGCGCCTCGGCGCAGGCGACGCACTTTTACCGCGGCGGGCAAGCTGCGCTGAGGGAGTGTTGTGTGACCGTCGCATAGGTGTGCCAGGCGAAATTTGGCGGAATCCGCTCGATCGGCTCTACTGCAGGCCGCACACGCCACACCGTCAGTCGAACATCAAAGGAAGAATCAGATCATGCGTCACAATCGCCTTCGCGCATTGCTCACGGCTGATGAGCCTTCTCTGGGTACTCACCTGCTGTCGAGCTGGCCGACACTGGTGGAACTCATCGGCGACGCTGGCAATTATGACTATGTTGAATTCACGGCGGAGTATGCCCCGTTCCACATGCACGACCTGGACAACCTGGGTCGCGCGTTGGAGCTGAAGAATCTTGGCGGCATGATCAAGATCGAACAAACTCAATGGACCCATCAGGCAATGCGCGCGATAGGCTCCGGCTTCCAGAGCGTGCTGTTCGCCGACCTGCGCACGGTCGCCGATGCGGAGGCCTGCGTTGCCGCGGTGCGTGCCGAGACGCCTGGATCCGGTGGCCGGCTCGGCGTCGGCATGCGACGTGATGTGGGCACCGTGCGCGAGGGTGGCTCCCCTGCGTACGTGGCCGCACTCGACGAGGTGGTGATCGCGGTGATGGTCGAAAAGCGGGAATGCGTCGAAGACCTCGATGCAATCCTGTCGGTCAAAGGCCTCGACATGGTGCAGTTTGGCGCGTCGGACTATTCGATGAGCCTCGGCCTGACCGGCCAGCGTAACCATCCTGACGTCCTGAAGGCCGAACGTCGGACCATCGAGACAGCGCTGAAGAAGGGGCTGCACCCACGGGTGGAACTCGCCGACATCAAGCAGGCTGCGCCCTATCTGGAAATGGGCGTCAAGCACTTCTGCATCGGCTGGGATGTCCGCATCCTGCACGATTGGTGGCGCGTCAACGGCGAGGGCATGCGGGCGATGCTGCCCGCCGCGCGTGAACCGGCCTCTGCTGCGGTGTCGAAGTCTCCGCGAACCGTTGGAACGTACTAGCGGAACCGACCGAATGGCCGCGAGAGACATCGCGGCCAAGACGGTTCTTCTTGTCACGCGCCGTCTTCCCCCCGCCGTCGAGGCGCGCGCGTAGCATCGCCGGGCTGCCGGCAACAGATTGCTGGCCGCCATGTCTCGATCGTGCGGCGACGCGGGGGGCTCATCTCGATCATCGGGGTGGGTCTCCTGTTCCAGGTTCGGGGTGCGGCACCGAAATCCTACCAGACCGAGAACAACGTTCGCGCTGCGAACCGTACCCGTGCACCTGACGCGTCAGCGGTTCAGTTCAATCTCCGTCATGGACCACCTTCAATGATGGTTGGCCGATGAGCGTCGGCACGAGCCACGTCGCGATCACGAAGCTGTCAACAGCGACTATTGTGGGATGCATCACACAATCGAGGAATTGGCGCCCGTAACATCTCGATACCGTTCCACACAGAACATCGTGTCGGAGCGGTAGGGGTAAGCCGAAAACCTCCCAGAGTAGGCATGACACAGGAGACAAAACTATGAACAAGCAGACAGCGCGTCTGTCGTTGGCGAGCTTCAAGGCCACTGCAGCGGCCGCGAGCGTCAAGGACCAGGTTGGCATGATCACGGGTGGCGCACTCTCGGCTTGCCATCCTCCGTCGGTTCGCGCGTAAGCATCAGCGCGGGGGGCGGCTCCGCGCCGCCCCTTTCGCCGCAATCGCTGCGAAACCGAACATGCCGGCGAGTCTGTGCCGGAGATGCGTTCGGACTTGCTCGCTGCGCAGCATCCTCTCTCATCTGGCCGGCTGAATTAAGCCAGGAGGACTCATGGGACGCGATCGATTTGAAACCTGGCGCAGGCGAGGTGCGACCTTGGGACAGCGACGGCTGGCCGAAACGATCAGGCGTCTGATCTACCAGTCCGACGAAGCCCTGTTCGACCAGTTGGAATTCTCCAACGACGCGGTTTTTCTTCAACCATTACTGTTCAGTTACTTCACCGATCCGTCGCCATCGATTGGCCTGCCGCAGATCCTGTACGGCTCGGTTCCGCCAGGCAACAGGCCATCGACACTGCAAATTGCGACCGACGTTGCCGGGCGCGCGACGCTGGGTGCATTTGCCGATCTCGAAACGGCGCTCCCCTCGGCGATGCTGGATTTTGGCCGCCGGAGTGACGGATCCTACGGTTGCTCGAACGGCACGACATCGCTGCCCTTTCGCATGCGCGCCCCACTTATCGTTCCCGGAACGCAGATCGAGGTCACAACGGAGGTGCATCCGCTGTTCTACCGGTTCTTCGACCAGCCGGATGCACGCCTGACGGATGCGCGGACGGTTCGGGTATCGCAGAACTGCGTCTCCCACCTGTTGATGGCGTTGGGATTGATGCAGATGTACTGCCAACCAGTGTGGGCGGAAATTGCCGCCTTTATCCGACTGATCGTGCTCTATCGCGCCGTCGCCCCCAATTCCTTCGCGGCCAAGTCGGCCCACGGCGCGATCTTCTGCAACGTTGGCGCTGACGACGATGAGATTGCATTGCTGGAGGATGTCGCACACCAGGCGGCCCACGACATCTTCAACGCATTTTCGCATGATCCGATGCGGTTGATGGTCATCGATCCCGACACCCCGATGAATTCGCTATGCGACGAGGCGATGGATACCAGGCCGATCAATGCCGCCTTCCATGCGTTATTCACCTACACGCTGATCTGCCGCGTGCTGACCAGGGTGCTTGACGCCGGCGTTCTGCCGGAACGCCAGGTGCACGAAATTCTCGGGCGGCTGGGGTTGATACTTTGCAAGTTCGCATACGATCTGCGGATACTCTCCCTGCCGAGTGTCTATACACTGGCTGGACGCCGCTGCCATGAGGCATTCGACCTCGAATATCAGCATTTCCAAGGGCGCTACGGCGCGCTGGTGGATGGGTTCGCCTACGACAACCAGCCCTATGCATTCGATTATGCCTGCTTCGTCGAACGCAACGGTGGGCCTTGGCCGGTTCTGCGCAGGGCTGCGTCATGAGCAAATTTCCCTTCTTCCGACAAATGGATCTGATGGATTGCGGCCCGGCCTGCCTGCGCATGGTCAGCAGCTTTTATGGTCGTACGTTCGATGCCGAGTTCATGCGGGATAAGTGCAGCATCACGCGTGAGGGAGTCTCGCTGGCCGGCATCTCGCAGGCGGCGGAAGCGATCGGGCTGAGCTCGCTGGCGGTGCAGGTGCCATACGAAACGCTACGTGACGAGGCTCCGCTGCCGGCGATCGCGCACTGGCGACAGCGGCACTTCGTCGTGGTGCACCAGGTCAGCAAGGACCAGGTCCACGTCGCCGACCCGGGCTTCGGGTTGATCAAATACAGCCGCGATGAATTCCTGCGCGGCTGGCTGAGCCAGCGGCAGCAGGACGGAGCCGGACTTCTGCTGCTGCTGGAACCGACCGAGAATTTCTTCACGAGCCCGGAACAGCCGAAGGTCCGGCGCAACGGTCTGCGCATGCTGTTGCCGTACATCCAGACGCACCAATCATTGTTTCTGCAGCTGTTTCTTTGCCTGTTGGTCGGCAGCGCGGTCCAACTTGTCCTGCCATTCCTGACCCAGGCCATGGTGGATCACGGCATCCGCTTCCAGAATCTGGGCTTCGTTTACCTGCTGCTGTCGGCGCAGCTTGCGCTGTTCGCGTCACAGACCACGGTCGACGTGGTTCGGGGCTGGCTGCTGCTGCACATCGGATCACGCATCAACATCAAGATCATCTCGATGTTCCTGTTCAAGTTGATGCAGTTGCCCATCGGCTTCTTCGACACGAAAACGACCGGCGATCTGCTGCAACGGGTGCAGGACCACCATCGCATCGAGGCATTGCTGACCGGCACGACCTTGGGCGTGCTGTTCTCGGCGGTGAACCTGGTGGTGTTCGGCGCGGTGCTGGCTGTTTACAGTCCACTCATCTGCGGTTTGTTCATCGTCGGAACGGTGCTGTACGCGCTCTGGGTATGGCTGTTCATGCAGCGACGGGCGATTTTGGAATACCGCCGCTTCGATGAGGCCACCGGCAATCAGAGCAGCATGATCCAACTGATCCAGGGCATGCAGGAGATCAAGCTCAACAACTCCGAGCGCCGCCGTCGCTGGGAGTGGGAGGCAATCCAGGCCCGGCTGTTCCGTATCGCGGTGAAAGGCATGGCGGTGACGCAATGGCAGACGACCGGTGGCGGCTTCATCAATGAGCTGAAGAACATCCTGATCACCTTCGTCGCGGCGCGGGCGGTCATCGATGGGCAACTCACCATCGGCATGATGCTTTCGATTTCATACATCATGGGCCAGTTGAATGCGCCGATCGCCAATTTCCTGAACTTTGCGCAGACGCTGCAGGATGCACGCATAAGCCTTGACCGTTTGGCCGAAATTCATGCACGCGACAATGAAGAGGAGTACGTTGGGGGCAGTCTGACGGTGCTGCCGCACGATCGCACGATCTCGATCAGCGGCGATCTGTCGTTCAACTACGGCGGCGTCTCGGGAAGGCCTGTCCTGCAGGATCTGAACCTTATGATTCCCGAGGGCAAGGTCACCGCGATCGTCGGGCCGTCGGGTTCAGGCAAGACCACATTGCTGAAGCTGCTGCTGCAGTTCTATCAGCCCAACGCGGGCGCCATCCGGATCGGCGGCGTCAATCTGCGCGACATCAGCCCGCGCGTCTGGCGAGAACGCTGTGGCGCGGTGATGCAGAACGGCTATATCTTTGCCGATACGATCGCCCGCAACATAACGGAATCGGACTCGGACCACATGGTGGACCGGGAAAGGCTGCTGCGCGCGGTTTACGTCGCCAATCTCGACAGCTTCATCGAGGAATTGCCTCTCGGCTACAACACAAGGCTCGGTTCGGCGGGTATCGCGCTCAGCGGTGGGCAGGCGCAACGCGTACTGATTGCGCGTGCGGTCTACAAGGACCCTGACTTCCTGTTCTTCGACGAGGCGACCAGCGCGCTCGATGCCAGCAACGAGCGGGTGATCATGGAGAATCTTGCCGAGTTCTGTCGCGGCCGAACGGTGCTGGTGATCGCGCATCGGCTGAGTACGGTGCGCAATGCCGATCAGATTGTCGTGCTCGACCACGGCCGCATCGTCGAGCAGGGCACGCATGACGAACTCACCCGACAGCGCGGTGCCTACTTCAGCCTGGTGCGCAACCAGCTTGAGCTGGGCGTCGATTAGTGTCCGGCGCGATGCAAACCGCAGCGGTCAGAGTGCCTGCGCTTGCGGTCAGGAGTTTCGGCAATGGATATTGAACCGGCATCCGAGCTGTCGCTGTTGGAACTCCCGGCGATGCATGTCGAGACGCCGCCCGCGCGGGACCGGGTCGCCGAGATCATTCTGCACAGCGAGTCGGTGGTGCAGATCCTCGGCGTGCCGCCGCGGTGGCTGGCACGCTGGGGCGCCACAGTCATGGCCTGTGTTGTCGGGTTCCTCATAGGTTTGGCGTGGCTGATTCATTACCCTGACGTGGTGCCGGCAAGCGTTGTCATCACCACGCCTGTCCCGCCGGCGACGGTTGTCGCGCGCGCCAGCGGGCATCTCGAAATGCTGACCGTCCATGACGGCGATACGGTTCAAAGCGGAGCCGTGCTGGCGCGGATCCATAACTCGGCCGATCCAGTGTCGGTGATGCGATTGGAAGCGGCGCTCGCCGAATGGCAGGTCAATCGTGGCCTGTCGGAGAGCGCGATCGCGACGTTCGCGGCGTTGCCATTGGGTGAGCTGCAGGGTGACTACGCGGCGATGGCCCGCGCCTATGCGGCCTATGATTGGCATCTGACCGCCGACCCCATCGGCGTGCAGATCCGGGTGTTTTCGGCGCAGCGCGCGCCTCTGGCAGATCGGATCGAAGCACTGCAGCGGCAACAGGTACTGCTGGCGCAGGCAGTCACGGTCTCAGAAGCGGAATACCAACGGGCGTTGGAACTGGTACGGCATCAGGACGCGTCACTGCTGACGCTGGAAGATCGCGAACGCCAGGTGATCGATGGAAAACGCGCGCTGCAAAGCAACCTTATAGAGTTGGCCAATACCAGGCTCGACTTTGCGCGAATGGATCAAACGCTGACCGAAATGGCGGTGCGTGATCGCCAGCAGAGGCAGGACCTGTTGGTGGCATGGCAGGAGGCGCTGAAGACGCTGAGTGGGAAACTGGCGTTGTGGGAGCGCACATACGTGTTGCGGGCGCCCATCGCCGGCATGGTCAGCCTTTCGCATTTCTGGACCGATAGCCAGTTCATCCACGCAGGCGATGACCTCATGGCAATCGTGCCCGCCGAATCGCGCGCTCCCATCGGCAGGGTTTCGCTGCCGATCAACCGCGCGGGTTCGGTAAAGGCTGGACAGACCGTGTTCATCAGGCTCGACAATTATCCTGGGGAACAATTCGGCCTGGTGAAGGGACGTATCGCGGCCATTTCACCGGTGCCACTCGGGGGACGCTACGCGGTTGACGTCACTCTGGTCGATGGACTGGAGACGACGTTCGGTCGGCGGCTTGCGTATCAACAGGAGATGCAAGGCCAGGCCGAAATCATCGTCGAGGACCTGCGGGTGATCGATCGCATCTTCTATGTGTTCCGACGGCAGATGCGCAGCCAGACGGTTGTTCCACCACCCTTATCGGTGGCTCCGCTGCCGACCAGCGACGCCGTGCAACCTTGAATGGGACGTTCCTGCCGCGATGCAATTCACGCTGACAAGACCAAACAGGGAGTGACGTACATGCGTAAACTGATTCTGATAGCTGCGCTGGCAACCTCCATAACGGTGGCTGTCCGGGCGAATGCGACGTTGGTGTCGATAGACTACACAAATGCTTCCGTGCAGGCGACCGCCGTTCTCGACGTTGTGGGCGGTGCGGCAATCAGTGGCACCGGAACGATCTCCGGCGGCGGGCTGATCGGGACGCTGCCGATGACGTATATCTTTCCGGGAGCCGGTCCTGCAGCGCTGATCACGACCCCGTCCGCGGACTGCATTCCCGGCGCGGTAGGCTGCTACGACGTCGGCCAGTTCTCGTGCGGATGCGCGTTCGTCAATGAAGACACGGTGTTCAACATCGGCGCCGTGATTCCGATCGATGTAGATGGAATCGCATTCCAGGTGGGTGGCGCCGCGCTGAACTACGGATTTGCTATATATGATGCTGGCGACGGCACCGTTGGTGAAATCCTGGTTGGCAATGCGGATCCGCAGCCTGACATCTACATCCCCGGCGTTTCAGGCGGTACGCTGAGTTTCCGGACGATCCCGGAACCGGCATCGCTCGCGCTGCTGAGCATTGGCGTGGTCGGCATGCATTCCGTGCGACGCCGATCGATGTCTGTTGCCCGGCGACTCTGATACCGCGTCTCAATACCGCAGACCCCGGCAGTCGGAGAACCACGACGCACACCCTTAACCGAGGCTTGTATCACAGGAGCCGCTCAAATGGCCGACCGCCCAGGTCATCGGGACATGCCGCTGAAACAAGCCCCTAGCGACAAGGAGGCTCGCGTGACTGGTTCGACACGAGGACTGATGCGGTGCCAGATTGCCAGTCTGATGATGATCGTCCTCACGACGGTCGTGGTGCCGGTGCAGGGCGTGGCAGCGGAAACCGCAAGCGGTGGCCCCGGCGGTGCTGCCTCGTGGACAACCGGGAACAAGCTTGCCGTCGGCACCTCGGCAGACACGGGCAGCAAGATCTGGTTCACGGTGGCGCGGGGGATCACAAGTGAAGTCTTCTATCCGCGGCTGGACGTTCCCAACATGCAGGACATGCAGTACATCGTCACCGACGGGTCGACCTTTGTGGACCTTGAACGCGACGCGACCAACCATGTGATCTCGATGCCGGACGAGAAAGCGCTCGAGTTTACCGTCACCAATACGGACACGCGCACGACGCCCAAGTACCGCATTACCAACACCTACATCACCGACCCGAGCATGAGCACACTGCTCATCCAAACGCGC
>DATKFJ010000069.1:0-3779 GCA_035511435.1 Acetobacteraceae bacterium
GTGGTTTCGCCACCACCGGCTCGCGGCTCCAGTATCCATGCATACGATCCATGCGCGAATCACAGGTCTGGAGCAATTTTCGGAAAGAAATCACCCAGAAATCAGCGCATTTATTGAAAGCATGGCTTGACGCGCCGCACCATCCGCCCTAGCACCCCACCATCCGCCCTATCTGTGCCGCCCCCGCTACTCACCCGGAGCACGACCCATGTCGGCAGAACCCATGCAATCGGGAGCAGAAGTCCTCCTGCGCGCCCTCAAGGACCAGGGCGTCGAGGTCATCTTCGGTTACCCCGGCGGCGCGGTATTGCCGATCTACGACGCGCTGTTCAAGCAGAATGCCATCCGCCACATTCTGGTTCGCCAGGAAGGCGGCGCGGTGCACGCAGCCGAGGGCTACGCGCGCAGCACCGGCAAGGTCGGCGTGGTGCTGGTGACATCCGGCCCGGGCGCCACCAACGCGGTGACCGGCCTGTGCGACGCGCTGATGGATTCCATCCCGATCGTCTGCCTGACGGGCCAGGTGCCCACCCACCTGATCGGCAACGACGCCTTCCAGGAAGCCGACACCACCGGCATCACCCGCCCGGCCACCAAGCACAACTACCTGGTGAAGCGCGCCGAGGATTTGGCGCGGGTCGTCCACGAAGCATTCTACGTCGCGCGGTCCGGCCGGCCGGGTCCGGTGGTGATCGACCTGCCGAAGGACATCGTGATCGGCCAGGCGCCCTACGTGGCGGCCGCGTCGTCCCACCCGAGCTACCGCCCGCAGACCGAGCCCGACCCTGGCCAGATCGCCAAGGCAATCGCCCTGCTGAAGTCGGCGAAGCGGCCGATGATCTACACCGGCGGCGGCGTGATCAACGCCGGCCCCGCGGCCTCGGCCGCCCTGGTGAAATTCGTCCGCATGACCGGCTTCCCGATCACCAATACCCTGATGGGTCTCGGCGCCTACCCCGCTTCCGATCCGCAGTTCCTCGGCATGCTGGGGATGCACGGCACCTACGAAGCCAATCTCGCGATGCATGGGTGCGACGTGATGCTGAACATCGGTGCGCGGTTCGACGACCGGGTGACCGGCCGGCTGAACGCGTTCAGCCAGGGATCCAGGAAGATCCACGCCGACATAGACGGGTCCAGCATCAACAAGAACGTCCCCGTGGAGGTGCCGATCATCGGCGATGCCGGCCGCACGCTGGCTGCGCTGATCGCGGCGTGGCAGGCGGACCGCAGCACGGCGGATACGCAGGCGTTGGCGACCTGGTGGCGGCATATCGATCAGTGGCGCGCCAAGGAAAGCCTGAAATTCACCCAGGACATGACGCCTGGCGCGATCATCAAGCCGCAATACGCCATCCAGCGGCTGTTCGAACTGACGCGGGCGGTGAAGCAGGACATCTTCATCACCACCGAGGTCGGCCAGCACCAGATGTGGGCCGCGCAGCACTTCCACTTCGAAAAGCCGAACCATTGGATGACCAGCGGCGGCCTGGGCACGATGGGCTACGGATTGCCGGCTGCGATGGGCGTGCAGATCGCGCATCCCGACGCGCTGGTGATCGACATCGCCGGCGAGGCCAGCGTGCTGATGAACATCCAGGAGATGGGCACGCTGTCGCAGTACCGCCTGCCGGTTAAGGTGTTCATCCTGAACAACGAGTACATGGGAATGGTGCGCCAGTGGCAGGAACTGCTGCACGGCGGGCGCTATTCCGAAAGCTACTCCGCGGCGCTGCCGGATTTCGTCAAGCTGGCGGACGCGTTCCATGCCGTCGGGCTGCGCGCCGATCGGGTGGAGCAGGTGGACGACGTGATTCGCGAAATGCTGGCGACCGACTGCGCGGTGATCGCCGACATCCGGGTTGATCCGAAGGAGAACTGCTTCCCGATGATCCCCAGCGGTGCCGCGCACAACGAAATGATCCTGGGCCCCGAGCACGAGGATGAAGCTGCCGGAATCACGGACGAAGGGCTGGTACTGGTCTGACCCTTGATGCCGCCCGGTTGCGCCGGCGGCACACCCTGCCGCGCCGATCCCTGTTGCCGTCAGCAAAGTAGCCAACATGCCCGACACCACGTTACGCAGTGCGACGATCTCGGTCCTGGTGGAAAACGAGCCCGGCATCCTCGCGCGCGTCGTCGGCCTGTTCTCCGGTCGCGGCTACAATATCGACAGCCTCACCGTTGCCCCGGTGGACGCCGAGAGCAATCGCTCACGCATAAACGTGGTGACCTCGGGCACCGAGATGGTGATCGAGCAGATCAAGGCGCAGCTCGATCGCCTGGTACCGGTGCATCGCGTCGCTGATCTGACGCGCGAAGGTCCGCACATCGCGCGCGAGATGGCGCTGATCAAGCTGGTGAGCACCGGGGAGAAGCGGGTGGAGGCATTGCGTATCGCCGATGCGTTTCGCGCCCGGGTGATCGACGCCACGCACGAGAGTTTCGTGTTCGAACTGACCGGCGCGACCGACAAGCTGGATGCGTTCATCGGCCTGATGCGGCACCTTGGCCTGGCGGAGGTGTCGCGGACCGGCGTGGCGGCGATGGCGCGCGGCGTGCGAACGATCTAGGGTCCGGCCTTATCACCAATAGCCAAGCAGGCCCCAAACAAGCAGGCCCAACACAAACAGACCCAACACAAACAGGCCCAGACAAGCAGGAGCAACAAACCGATGCGCGTTTACTATGACCGCGATGCCGATGTGAACCTGATCAAGGGGAAGCGCGTCGCCATCATCGGCTATGGCAGCCAGGGCCATGCCCACGCCAACAACCTGAAGGACAGCGGCGTGAAGGAAATCGCCGTGGGGCTGCGGCCGAAGTCGGTCGGCGTCGCGAAAGCCGAGACCGCGGGGCTGAAGGTGATGGACCCGGCGGACTGCGCGAAATGGGCCGACGTGGTGATGGTGCTGACGCCGGATGAAGGCCAGGGCGATCTGTATCGCGAGAAGCTTGGACCCAACATGAAGTCCGGTGCGGCGATGGCGTTCGCGCACGGGTTGAATGTGCATTTCAATCTGCTCGATCCGCGCCCCGATATCGACGTGTTCATGATCGCGCCGAAGGGACCCGGGCACACCGTGCGCAGCGAGTACCAGCGCGGCGGCGGCGTGCCGTGTCTGGTGGCGGTGGCGCAGAACCCGTCGGGCAACGCGATGGAGGTTGCGCTGTCGTACGCGAGCGCGATCGGCGGCGGACGCGCGGGCATCATCGAGACAACGTTCAAGGAGGAATGCGAGACCGACCTGTTCGGCGAGCAGACGGTGCTGTGCGGCGGCCTGGTCGAACTGATGAAGGCTGGCTACGAGACGCTGGTAGAGGCTGGTTACGCGCCCGAGATGGCATATTTCGAGTGCGTGCACGAAGTGAAGTTGATCGTCGATCTGGTTTATGAGGGCGGCATCGCCAACATGAATTACTCGGTCAGCAACACCGCGGAGTACGGCGAATATGTATCCGGCCCGCGGATCGTCAACGCCGCCACGAAGGCCGAGATGAAGCGCGTGCTGGACGATATTCAGAGCGGGCGGTTCGCGCGCGACTGGATGCTGGAGAACAAGGTCAACCAGAGCAGCTTCAAGGCGATGCGTCGGCGGCTGGCGGAGCATCCGATCGAACAGGTCGGCGAGAAGCTGCGCGCAATGATGCCATGGATCTCCAAGAACGCGCTGGTGGATCGGTCGCGCAACTGACGGTGCAATCCTGTTGATGCTGACTGCGCGTGGCTGGGCTGGACAAGCGAGACGGAGAGGTGATCGTGCTCCTCCATTCGTCAT
>DATKFJ010000070.1:0-6091 GCA_035511435.1 Acetobacteraceae bacterium
CTTGGTTTGAGCAGTACCCCTTTCCGCGCGGAACGGCAAAACTCGACGCACCGGCCGGCGGGTCGTAGTCTGCCGGCAATTCTTCGTTAGGGAGTGGTAGCGATGCCGAGTAATGGTCCTGAGACGTGCCTCACCGGCGTAAAGGTGCTGGATTTGACGCAATTCGAAGCGGGACCGTCCTGCACCGAGGCGCTGGCGTGGATGGGCGCCGATGTGGTGAAGGTGGAGAACCCCAAGGTGGGCGATCCCGGCCGCACCGCCGGTGGCAAGCCAGGGCAGGACGCCTATTACTTCCTGCAGTACAACGCAAACAAGAAGTCAGTGACCTTCAACCTGAAGGATCCGCGCGGCGTTGAGCTGGTCAAGGAGATGGCCAAGAAGGCCGACATCTTCTGCGAGAATTTTGCGCCGGGTGCGATCGAGCGGCTGGGACTGGGTCCTGATGTCATTCGCGCGATCAACCCCTCGATCATCTATTGCCAGACCAAGGGCTTTGGCGCCGGCAGTCCGTTCGAGAAGAACCTGGCGTTCGATATGATCGCGCAGGCGGCCGGCGGTCTGATGAGCATCACCGGCGAGGAGGATGGTCCGCCCTGCAAGCCCGGCGCGACCATCGGCGACACCGGAACGGGCATGCTGATGGCCATTTCCATACTCGGCGCCTATGTGCGACGACTGCGCACCGGCCAGGGCGAGCATCTGCAGCTTGCGATGCAGGATTCGATCCTGCACTACATTCGCAATTCCTTCACCTACATGGAGCGTACCGGCAAGGCGGCGCCGCGCGCTGGATCGAAGACCGTGGGCGGCGGCAATCCGCCGATCGGCGTGTATCCGTGCAAGGGTGGCGGACCGAACGACTACGTCTACATCTATTGCAGCCGCGCCAATCCGGAGCACTGGAATCGTCTGCTGAAGGTGATGGGGCGCGACGATCTGCTCGGCGATCCGAACTATGACTCGCCGGATGCGCGCACCGCACGCCGCGAGGAGGTGGACGCGATCGTCTCCACCTGGACGCGCCAGCACGACAAGCATGAGGCAATGCGATTGGTCGGCGCCGCGACGATCCCGACCGGCGCCGTGATGGACACCATGGAGTTGGCCAACGATCAGAGCTTCGTGCAACGCGGCATCCGTCAGGTGATGCATCATCCGCAAGTTGGCGACTACACAATGAGTGGATGGCCGGTGCGCTTTTCCGGCGGCACATTGCCGGTGAAAACCGCGCCATTGCTGGGTCAGCACAATGCCGACGTGCTGGCGGAATGGTTGGGGTTGGACGCCGAAAAGATTGCCGGATTGCGCAACGATGCGGTGATCGGCGGATGAGCCACGAATACTGCGTCGTGCAGGATGAAGGGCGCGTTCGCATCGTCACGCTGAACCGGCCGGAGGTGTTGAACGCGCTGCACGCCGATGCCAACGACGAACTCGCGACGGTATGGGACGAGTTCGCCGCACGCGACGATCTGTGGGTGGGCATCATCACCGGTGCCGGCGAACGGGCATTCTCCGCCGGCAACGATTTGAAGGTGCAGGCGGCGGGGCGGCGCAGGCCGAACGGACCCAACGGGTTCGCCGGCATCACGCATCGCTTCAATCTCGACAAGCCGCTGATCGCCGCGGTGAACGGCTGGGCAATGGGCGGTGGATTCGAAACGGCGCTCGCCTGCGACATCATCATCGCCGCGGAGAACGCGCTGTTTGCCCTGCCGGAACCTCGCGTGGGATTGATTGCCGGCGGCGGTGGCGTCCACCGGCTGCCGCGCATGATCCCGATGAAAAAGGCGATGGGGATGATCCTGACCGGGCGCAGGGTCCCTGCCCACGAAGGCTTCGAACTCGGCTTTGTTACAGAAGTGGTACCGCAGGGCCAGGCAGTGGAAGCGGCAAAGCGCTGGGCCAACATGATCCTGGAATGCTCGCCGATGGCGGTGCGCGCATCCAAGCAGGCATCGTATCAGGGCCTGGGCGAGCCGACGTTGGAAACCGCTATGCGCAAGGTCTACCCCGCGCAGCAAGCAAACATCGCAAGCCAGGACTACATCGAAGGCCCCAAGGCATTCGCGGAAAAGCGCAAGCCGGACTGGCAGAACAGATAGGAGAACAAGATGCGAATACACAATCTGTATTGTGACGCCAACGGTGAATCGCACTGGCGCGACGTAGAGGTGCAGTGGGTCGAAGAACGCAACTTCAGCAAGTTGTCGGCCCGGTTGCCGGCGACCGGCATCATTTTCCGCGAGACCGCGGGCGACTACGACCTGTCCTGGCACCCGGCACCGCGGCGGCAATATATCATCAACCTTGACGGCGGGGTGCAGATCACGGCAAGCGACGGCCAGGCGCGGACGATCGGCGCCGGCGAGGTCGTGCTGGTGGAAGACACCACCGGCAAGGGCCATCTGTCGAAGTTGGTCGGCGGCAAGATGCGGCGCTCGATCTTCGTTCCGGTTGAATAGGGGGATATCATGAAGCTGGCGTTTTTCGATGACTACAAACTCGGCGTGGTGAAGGGCGACAACATCGTCGATGTGTCGTCCGCGGTACGCGACATTCCGCATCTCGGGCCGCACGACCTGATCAATGGCCTGATCGCAAAATTCGGCGACTACAAGAAGCGGCTGGAAGATGCCGCCGCAAGCGGCAAGGGCGTTCCGGTTTCCAGCGTGAAGCTGCGCGCGCCGCTGCCGAAGCCGGGCAACATCGTCTGCATGGCGGTGAACTACATGGAGAATGGCACCCGCAAGGAGCCGGCGCCGATCAACGCGTTCCACAAGGCGCCGACCTCGATCCTGGAAACCGGCGGCACGATGATCCTGCCAGACGTCCCCGCCACCATCTTCGAAGGCGAGGCCGAGATGGCGCTGGTGATCGGCAAGCGCGCCAGCCACGTCAAGGCGGCCGATGCGATGAACTACGTGTTCGGCTATATGAACTTCATCGACGGCTCCGCGCGGGGCATCCCACCGCAGAGCTTCTTCGCGATGAAGTCACGCGATACGTTTGCGCCGATCGGGCCGTATCTGGTGACAGCGGATGAAATCCACGATCCCCACAAGGTGCCGATCAAGCTGTGGGTCAACGGCGAGGTGAAGCAGGACTTCAACACCGACGATATGGCGCATAACATTCCCCGCTGCATCGAATGGGTCACCTCGATCCACACGTTGGAGCCCGGCGATATCCTCGCCACCGGCACCAACCATCGCGGCCTGTCCAGCTTCATGGACGGCGACACCGTGGAACTGGAATGCGGCGGCCTCGGCAAGCTCAGCTTCAAGGTGCGCGACGAACTCAAGCGCAAGTGGTCGCGTGAAACGCGGCTGGATCGTCAGGGCAAGGGCTTCGACACGCCGACGCCACAGGTCAGCGGGAAGTACGCGCCGACGAAGTAGGGCGCGCATCCACCACACTCCCACCCTCTCCCACGAAACGGAGGAGGGTGGGAGCAGGATGCCGCCTATGTCGCCTTTCGCTGCCAGCCAAGCCAGTCGCACACGCCCTGGCCCATCACGGACTCCAGGTCCGCGCCTTTCAACCATGGCAGTTCCTCGGTAAACATCGTCACGCATTGCCGATAGCTGCACGGCATGCGCGTCAGGTCAGTACCCCAGAAGAACCGCTGCGGTCCGTACGCATCGAAGATCCGATGCAGCCCGTCATGGATATCGCGAAACGGATACGGCGCATTCGAATAACCCGGCGCGCCGGTTGCCTTGACCGCGACATTCGGCAGCTTCGCCAACGAGCACAACTCGTCCAAATCGGCAAACGCCGCATTGCCCTTCGCCGACCGCACCAGCCCCAGGTGGTCGATCAGCAACCGCAGCTTCGGATGCTTCTCGGCGATCTGCCGGAACAGCGGCAGGAAGCGCCACGCCATCGTTGCGATCGGCGTGCCGGCACGTTCGGCCGCCGGCCAGAGCCAGTCCATCGTGCCGTCCTTATGCCAGTTCTCCTGTTCCGGCCGCGTCAGCGACCAGCGCAGCCCGAGCATGCCAGGCCGTTGCTTCCAGGTGTCGATCAGCGTGCGGCTTTCCGGCTTGTCGAGCGGGAACCACCCAAGGATGCAGAACCTGTCTGGGTATTTCCGTGCCGCTTCGACCGCCATTTCGTTGGAGCCGGCATCCCAGCTGGGCGGATGCAGCACCGCGCCGTTCACGCCGGCCGCATCCATTTCTTTGATCAATTCCTCGGCCGTATAGATCGAGGTCTGCCGATGATGTCCGCTGGGCTGGCCGCTGCCCCAGATATGCACCTGCGCGTCGATGACCTGCATGCTTCGTCTCCTCCTGCCCGCGCCATGCTGGACGCGGCGGGCGCGACGCGTCAAACAGTACGAACACAGTGAACCGGAGCATGAGCGTGCTGGACCGAATTCTGCTGACCAACGACGATGGCATCGATGCCCCCGGCCTTGCGGTGCTGGAAACGATAGCAGCCGAACTGGCGCACGAGGTGTGGGTCGTCGCGCCGGAACACGACCAGAGCGGCGTGTCGCATGCCATCAGCCTGCACCACGCGCTGCGGGTCAGTGAAAGGGGTCCCCGCCGCTTCGGCATTTCCGGCACGCCAGGCGACTGCGCGGTGATGGGCATCTGCCATCTGATGACCGATGGCGCCCCGCAATTGCTGCTGTCAGGCGTGAACCGCGGATTGAACCTGGGTATGGAGACGGTGTTTTCCGGCACCGTCGGCGGTGCGATGACCGGCATGATGTTGGGCGTGCCCTCGATAGCGCTGAGTCAGGCGTACAAAGACCGCAACAACGTATCGTGGGACGCGTCGCGCACGTTGGGCGCGAAGTTGGTACGCGATCTTTTGGCGATCGGCTGGAGCAAGGATGCGTGCCTGAACGTCAATTTTCCCGCGTGTCCGGCCGCAGAGGCGGGGCCGGTGACGCTGGCGCGACAAGGCGTCGGCATGATCGCCGGCATGCACGTGGATACCCGAACCGATCCGCGCGGCATGATCTATCACTGGCTCAATTTCCGTCGCGGCGATCGCCAACAGGGACCGGAGAGCGACTACGACGCGTTGCGCGCCGGCAACATCGTGGTCACGCCGCTGCGGTATGACCGGACAGACGAGGAAGCGTATCTGGCGCTGGCGGAGAAGTTGCCGAGATTCGGCCAGTGACGCTTACAGTCCGTGACGCTTACAGTCCGCCCGTCACGTCGATCGTCAAGCCCGTAACGAAATCCGCATCCGACGAAGCCAGGAAGCAGATCACCTTGGCCTGATCAGCAGCTTCCGCTATGCGGCGCAACGGAGTGCGCTCGATCTCCGCCGCCTGGTCCTCCGGTGACTGCTGGTTCCAGCGTGGCCGGATACGTTCGGTCAACGTTTTGCTCGGCGCGATTGCATTGACGTTGATGCCGTACGGTCCAAGCTCGAACGAAAGCTTGCGGGTAAACGCAATGATGCCGCCCTTCGCCGCAGAATAGGCGCTGCTGCTGGACACGCTCAGCCCGCGACCGGCGATCGAGGCAAGATTGACGATCTTGCCGTGCGCGCGACGCTTCATGACCGGCGTCACTGCATGGCAGAACAGGAACGTGCCGTTCAGGTTGAACTGGATCAGCCGCTGCCAATCGTCGAATGACAGTTCATCCACCGTGGCGCCGGGCTTTTCGATGATCGTGCTGCCGCCGACCGCGTTCACCAGAATATCGACCGTGCCATACTGCTTCGCTGCCCAGGCAACGACGTCGTCAACTTCCGCCTGATCGAGCGCGTTGGCCGCGCGACCGATCGCCCGGCCACCCGACATGTTCATCGCCTCCATCGCCATCGCCAGCCGGCGTTCGTCGTTGTCGACGCCGACGATCACCGCGCCTTCGCTCGCCATGATCTCGGCGGTGGCGCGCCCGATGCCGCTGCCGACCGCGGTGATCAGCGCAATCTTGTCCTTGAAGCGCATCGTTGGTTCCTCCCTAATTCAGGCGCCCTAATTCAGGCGCGCAGCCTGCGCCATGATCTCGATCGCCTCCGGCTGACGCGAACGCACGGTCAGACTCGTAGCACCGGAATCCTCCCAGGCACGGAAGCGCTGCTTGATCCGTTCCGGCGGTCCGACCAGCGA
>DATKFJ010000071.1:0-7575 GCA_035511435.1 Acetobacteraceae bacterium
GACGCCAGTGCTGTCATCACGGTCAGCAATACCATTATCAACGCAACCTCCGGCGACCACATGATCTTCATTGGCGGCACCGGCGATACGCTGACCGCCACCGGCGGCACCGAGACGGTGCAGGCATATCAAGGCGGCAACTCGATCACCACCGGCGCGGGCAACGACACGATCCGCATTGGCGGCTCCGGCAATACGATCAATGCCGGCGCGGGCAACAACCAGATCAGTGACAGCGGCAGCAACAACACGATCGTCCTGCCCGGCGCGAACCAGGGGAACGACAACATCCACGGCTGGATCATGACGAACGGTGACAAGTTCGACCTGCGCGCACTGCTGGCGACAACCGGTTGGAACGGCAACAGCGGCACCATCGTCGATTTCGTGCAGGTGGCAATGTCGGGAAACAACGCAATCATCTCGGTCGATCCGAGCGGCGTGGCGGGAAACGCCACCTACATTGTGGCGACGCTGAACGCATCGGGCAAAATGGATCTCTCTACGCTGTTGGCGCACGCCATCACTTAAGGCGGTGGCGAGAACGATTCGTCGTTGGGCGGCGCAATGAATCGTTCGCGCAGCGCGGCTCCGCCGCTGCGCAAATTCATCACAGACGCGCGGCGATCGCCAAGCAGGCAGGGTGACTCGCTTGTCGTCGATCCCGCCCTCCTTGCTCCACCTCCTTGGCCCCGCCGTCTTTGCCTGGCCAGCCCCGCACGGCGATACTGCGCGCATGCCGTTGCTCAGCATGCATGCATTGCGCGCCGCCCTTGGCCGGGACCAGCGCCTGATCGGGCTCGATCCCGGCAGCAAGACGATTGGCGTGGCGCTATCGGATGTCCGTGTGTCGCTGGCTTCGCCCTATGGCAGCATCAGGCGCGGCAAGCTGCGCGACAATGCCACCGAGATCGCCGCGATCGCACGCAAGGAAGGCGCCGGCGGGATCGTGGTGGGACTGCCTCTGTCGATGGACGGCTCAGTGGGTCCGGCGGCGCAGGCAGCGCGTGACTGGGCATTGGCGCTGTCGGAAGTGACGGGTCTGCCGACCGCTTCATGGGACGAGCGGCTGTCGTCGGCCGCGGTCAACCGGTTCCTGATCGACGAAGTCGATCTCAGTCGAGGCAAACGCGACAAGGCGGTGGACCGGATGGCGGCCGCCTGGATGTTGCAGGGCGCATTGGATGCCAGTGATTAGACTTGCAGTGGGGATAGCCGCAGGCGTAATCCGCCGCTCCGGTTGGCGAATTACGCTGCGCTCATCCGCCCTACGAACTACGGCCGCTGCACCAACTCGATCATGTAGCCGTCCGGGTCCTTCACGAACGCGATGATCGTTGTGCCGAACTTCACCGGGCCGGCCGGCCGTGTAACGGTGCCCCCGGCCTTGGCCGCAATCGCGCACGCCCCTGCCACATCCGGCACGCCGACCGCCAAGTGCCCAAACGCCCCACCCATCTCGTACTTCTCGACACCGTAATTATAGGTCAGCTCGATCGCCGTGTTGCTGTCCTCATCGCCAAAGCCGACGAACGCCAGCGTGTATTTGCCGTCCGGCACATCGCGCCGGCGCAACTCCTTCATGCCGAACGCCTTGGTATAAAAGTCGACGCTCCGTTGCAGGTCGCCGACACGCAGCATTGTGTGCAGAAAGCGGCTCATGTGTTCTCCCCCCTCAGATCGAAACTGTCCGGGTCCAGGCCTAGCAGAAAAATCCCGGCTGCGTCCGCCGCGGCAACCGCGGCATTCCGGTCCGCAAGAATGGTGCCTCCTGCCTCGAACGCAACCCCGCGCAGCCCGGCGCCCGCGGCGGCATCCACGGTGTCGGGGCCGATGGTCGGCAGGTCGGTGCGCCGATCCTGCCCAGGCTTGACCAGTTTCACCAGCACGCCGCCCCTGCCCGGCCGCGCCAGCGGCGCACACCGGGACAACATTGCATCGGTTCCCTCGGCTGCCTCCACCGCCAGCACCACGCCCTGCTGCACCACGCAGGCCTGACCCACGTCCACCGCGCCCAGCGCACGCACCACGGCAACGCCGCGGCGGATGTCCGCTATCGACACCGCATCCGGCGCCGCCAGTGACAGCAGCCCGGCGGGTCCCAGCGCCTCGTTGAGGATCTCGTGGGCGCCGACCACCCGAAACCCCTCCTCGCCCAGGATCTTCACCAAGGCCGCCAGCAGCCCATCATCCCCGGCAAACGCGGCGCGCCCGATGCGGGCCAGCATGCGGGCACCTTCCACGTCGGGACGCAGGTCGAGCAGCGATGGCCGCCGCACCGGCCCGATCAGCACCAGGTCCTGGCAGCCATGGGCGCGCAAGGCGGCAAGGATGCGCCCGGCGGCCAGGATCCGCACAACCTCATGCGGCCAGGCTGCCAGCACTTCGGGTTCGGCGAAGCCTTCCAGTCCGACCATGAACACTGACCGACCGGCGGCGCGCGCCGCTGCCGCGACCTGCCCCGGCAGCCGCCCGCCACCAGCCAGAATGCCCAGCGTGCGCGGCGTGGCGTTCACATCAGGTGTCACGGGGTGATATGGCGCCATCTGCTGAATCGGCACGCTGTACGCAGGCGCGCGTCACCGCGTCAGGATGTCTTCGCTGAGGTAAGATCGTAGGTGACGCTCTTTGGCATGCCGACCAGCTTCGTGTCGCGTGCGGTGAAGGTGAAATTGACCGTCTGAAAAGAGAAGCTGAGCGTCTCCACGGGCATCCCCTGCGCATCGGCTGCAATCGAATAGCGGCCGATCTGGCAATTGGTGAACTTGTAGTTCATGAAAGTATCCACCTTGTTCTGCACCGTGGTGGTGAACTTGCACTCCAGGGCGCCGATATTGGTCCGGTTGAGACCGAACTGGGCAAGGTCGACCGAGGCCTGTTCCGCCTTCATTGTGAGCACCAATTCATTCACGGAGACATCCCGGTACTGACTAGCCCCGTGGCCCTGTGTGCTGGTCGCCGCGTAGCCCCAATTGAAGCTGTCCAGTTCGACCCATCCCTCCAGACCCGTCGTGGTGACGTTGCCCTTGATCGAACCGAATTTCGCGTAAATGGCCACGCCGTGCCCTCCGCATCGCTACAGACAAAGTTTGCCGGCAGCCAAGCTAACCGGAACGACGCGACGCTGTCGATGACTGCGCAGTCCACGCCCAGGGCAATCGGGTGGCTGGCTTTCCCTGTCGTTGGGAGCAGCGCAGCGACACGGCAATCTCGATCACAGTTCCTACGCACCCGAGATTGCTTCGCTCCGCCAACGATGACGACAAAAGCGAGGCCGGTCAGCATGCGCGGCGTATGTCAGGCGCGCGCTATTCGGCGCGGATCAGGCCCCGGTGGCTCGGCGCGTCGATGAATTCCAGCACCTCGGCGATCAGCGCCTCCGCGCCGTAGCGCGCGCGGGCCGCGGTCAGTCGTTGAGCGAACACGCCCTCGTGGCGGAACAGATCACGGAACGCGTTGTGCAACAACTGGATCTGCGACTTGTCGAAACCGCGGCGCTTCAGCCCGATGACATTCAGCCCGACCAGCCGGGCACGGTTGCCAAGTACGCTGCCGAACGGGATCACGTCAGCCTCCACGCCGGAGACGCCGCCGATCATCGCCGCGCGGCCGATGCGGACATATTGGTGGATGGCCGCAGCGCCGCCGATCACCGCGTGGTCGCCGATGCTGACATGGCCGCCCATCACCGCATTGTTGGCGATGATGACGTGGTCGCCCAACGTGCAGTCATGTGCGACATGCGCCACCGCCATCAGCAGGCAATCGGCACCGATCCTGGTGATGCCCTTCCCGGTGACGGTACCGCGATGGATCGTGCAGTGCTCGCGCACCTGGGTGCGTGCGCCGATCTCGCAACGCGTCGGCTGGCCCTGGTATTTCAGGTCCTGCGGCGCAAGACCCACGGTGCAGAACGGATACAGCACGACATCCGGACCAATGCGCGTGTGGCCATCGACCACGACGTGCGACACGAGTTCGGCACGATCCTCGATCACCGCGTTGGCGCCCACCGTGCAGTACGGACCGATATGCACGCCGATCCCCAACTCGGCGCCACGAGCTATGATGGCGGTGGGATGGATGACGGCACCGGTTGACGTCAGCACAATCGTATCGGTCATGGCATCCATACTGGCGCTGCTTCCCCGCGGGCAAACGGTCGGACAGAACAACGGCGAAAGCTCAGGCCGCGCGTCGATGTGACCAACTCAATCATTGTTGCGGTATATTTCCACAAACGGGCTGTAACTGATTGTTTCGTCGAGGATTTTGGCGCTTTTGCGGCAGCGCACTCAAGCCGGGGGGGCGCCGTCCATGATCATCGCCGCATAGGTTGCTTCCGCCACGGATACGCCATCCACCCGAGCAATGGCGCTGAACTTCCACACGTTGCCGCGGTTGCGATCCTTGGTGACGTGGATACGAAGCTGGTCGCCCGGCACGACGGGGCGGCGGAATTTCGCACCCTCGATCGACATGAAATAGACCACCTTGCCAGCGGCGTCTGGGCCCAGCGTTTCCACCACCAGCACCGCCGCGGTTTGCGCCATGCTTTCAATGATCAGCACGCCAGGCATCACCGGATGGTTAGGGAAATGGCCCTGAAAGAACGCCTCGTTGGCCGAAACGTTCTTGACGCCGATAGCCGAGCGATTACGCACCACGTCGACTACGCGGTCGATCATCAGGAACGGATAGCGGTGCGGGATCGCGTGCATGATGCGCGCGATGTCGACCACCTCATGGGTGGTTGCGGCCGAAACAGTCTCAGTCGCGGGGGAGTCCATCACTTTCGGTCCGTATCTGTCTCCGATTCCGAAGCCTCGCCCTTGGTCCGCTTGCCGGTCGCATCCCGCACCTGCCGCCGCAGCACGGCAAGATGGCGAAACAACTCGGGCGCCGGGCACGCTGGACTGTCGACGACGCCAGTCCCGGCGGTACGTCCGACGTCGCACCGGCCTGAGCCCCGATCCACGCGCGGCGCCCGATCCTCAGGTGGCCCCTAAAGCCTGCCTGGCCACCGACCACAACGTGATCTTCCAGAAGCGCGCATCCGGAAATGCCAACTTGTGACACGATCACACAGCCGCGACCAACGCGTACCTTGTGCCCGATCCGCACCGGATTGTCGAGACACGGGCCGGCACCGATGTAGGCATCATGCATCGAGCCGCAATCGATCGTCGTGCTCGCGCCGATCGCCTGCAGGCCGTTTCCGACGCAAGCAGCGGAGCCCGCCGGCGATTTGCGGCACATCGACTGATCCGCAACATGACACGGTTCAACTTCAACGGTGCTGCGGCTGTGTAGCCGGCGACTTCGCGAGCGGTTTGGCCGGGGCGGCCGGGGCCGCCGGCGGCGCGGCGGCGGGCTTCCCGGCGGCGACCTCGCCGGGCGGCGGCTTCATGTCAACGGGCGAAACGCCATCGGGCGGGATCACCACCTTTGCGAGCACCTTGTTAAGATCATCGACCACAGCCACCGTCATATCGAAGTCGTTGGTGGTCCCGAGCATCTGAGCCCTGTTCAGCACCAGGTTGATGCCACGGCTGATCGCCACCTGCTGCGTCACCAGTTCGACCGCACGGTCGATCTGGGCCATCACGTACTGGCTGGCTTCCTGCATGATGCGGTTCCGCTCGCCGAACGTGCGGCGCGACGCGGTGATGCGGTCCTGGAGATCCTTCTCGCGCGTGCGGATCTGTTCCGGTGTGAGCTTGGCTCGGTCAGTGGCAAGTGCCTGGCCGAGGTCGCGGAGTGCGACCTGCTCCTTCTGCGCGTCCTCGTTCAGTTTCTGGCGCCGAGCGAGGAATTCCTTGTCGGCCTGCTGATATGCCGTGGAGGCACGCAGCACGTCCGCCACTGACAGCACGCCAACAATCGCCGCCGGTGGGGTCGGACCCTTCGGCAGTGGGGGCACCTCCGGAGGTGCCGGCAACTGCACCTGAAGTGGCTGGGCCTGGCCTTCGGCACCTGGTGGCGCACCCTCGGGGATCAATGCGGGCTCGGGAGTGCCCTGCGGCACAGCGGCTTGCGCCGGCGTCGCGGGACGGGCTGTCGCGCGCGGAGCGATGGCAGGGCGCTGCTGGCCCGGCACAAACCAGTCCTGGCTCTGCTGCGCGTCAGCAGGGATGGGATTGGTGAACTGTGTGGCGGCCGCCAGGGCGGACGCGGCGAGGAGGCGGAACTGATGCACTAGAACCTCGTACCAAAGCCGAATCGGAAGATTTGTGTCTGATCGCCCGGTTGCTTCAACACGAACGGCGTCAAGTCAATGTTTATCAGACCGAACTGAGTGTGCCACGCCACGCCAACGCCGACGCCGACGCGCGGGGCAGGTGAGTCCTCGATCACGCAAGCCTGACCATTGGGCTCGACGCAGACGGTGCTGCTCTTGAAGCTGGCCTCGGTCAGCCCACCCACATCGACGAAGGCGCGGCCTGACAGGCCGATGTCGGGCGGGATCGGCAGCGGGAAGTGCAGCTCGGACGATTGCGTCCAGATGAAGCGCCCGCCCAACGGATCGCCGGTGACGGCATCGTGCGGCCCCGCACCGCCGATCTGGAAGCCGCGCAGGTTGTCGCCGCCCAGATAGAAGCGGTCGATGATCTGCTCCTGCTGGCCCAGATTGTCCAGGTAGCCGATATTGCCAGTCAGCGCGATACCCCAGTCGCTGTTATTGGTGAACCGGTCGAGCGGAATGAAATACTGACCGTTGATATTGGTACGGAAGAAGTGGGCATTGCCACCAACGCCGGCGAAGTCATTGCCGACTGACAGCAGATATCCGCTGTGTGGATCGACCTTGCTGTCCCGATGGTCGTACGTGATCGCCTGGCTGACCTGCGATAGCAGGCTGTAGCCTTGCAGTTGCGAGATAAAGAAGCTGGCGGTCGACAAAACATTGAAAACCGTGCGGCCGACCAGTGAGTAGGTCCAGACCTGACGCAGGTAATCGTTGAAATCATAGCCCGCGCGCACGTCGAAGCCGACCCGCCTCTCGTCGTACGGCTCGGTGCCCAGAAAGTTGGTCTGCACCAGGAAGACGTCCCCACCGGTCACCAGGTTGCGATCGAAAGTGTACGGATCGGTGAACGAGGCGGTGACTGAACTGCGCTTCTGCGCCAGCACGCCGTTGATGCCGGCACTGTTGCCGGTGCCGATCAGATTCTTTTCGCTCAGACCGATATCGAGCAATGCGCCGGCATCGGTCGAATAACCGCCGCCAACGGTAAGCTGGCCGGTCGATTTTTCATCGACCGTGGTGGTGAGGATCGCCTTGTCAGGTGCCGAGCCTGGCGACGTGTTGATATCGACGCCGCCGAAATAGCCGAGATCCTCCAGCCGCTGCCGCGTGCGGCGAACCGCCTCGGCATCGAACGCGTCACCTTCAGCCAAGCGGAATTCACGGCGAATCACCCTGTCCTCGGTGCGGGTATTGCCGACGATGTCGATGCGCTCGACGTAGACTCGTGGACCTTCGCCGATGTCGAACGCGAGGGCCACGATATGCTTGGCGGTGTCCTTCTGGATGCGTGGCTTCACATCAACGAAGGCATAGCCGCGATTGTG
>DATKFJ010000072.1:0-5801 GCA_035511435.1 Acetobacteraceae bacterium
AACTCCTGCACCTTGGCTGTCAGCGCCGCGTTCAGCTTCTGTCCGAGATTGACGATCTGGACGTCCTTCTCGTGCCCCTGCGCCTGCGACAGGTCCAATGCATTGGCGACGGAGGTGAGTTGCGCCTTCAACTCGTCCACCTGCTGATTGAGCAGCGCGATCTGCGCCCGCGCCGAATCGCCGAGCCGTTTCTCGTCGGCGAGTTGCGCGTTGACCGCGGCGCTACGTTGTTGATCCGTCATGGCGCGTGCAGCTGCGTCCTGCGCCTGCTTCTCCAGCGTATCGCGCAGCGCGGCGAGCGCGCGGTTCTGCTCTGCCAGCTTGGCAAGATCGGACAGCCGCGCGGCCACCGTCTCCTTGTCGGCCTGCACGGTCTTGTCCAGCGCGGCCATCTGCTGCTGCATATCGGCGAGCCGCGTCTGGGCATCGGCCAGTTGCCGGTTGGTATCGGCAAGCTGCGTCGCAACTGTGACGGTTTCCTGGTGAGCGGCATCGGTGCGGCCGGCCGCCGCGGTCAACGCCTGCTGCAATTGAGTGACGCGTGCGGCACCTGACTGCGCCTGCAACCCCGCATCGGCGAGCTGCTGCGCCAGCTTGTCGCGCTCGACACGCAGGGTATCACGATCGGCGCCGGCGCGCTGCGCCTGATCCTTCAGCGTGGCGAGCTGCTGCGACAGCGTGTCGCGTGCGGCGCTCGTGGTCGCCAGTTCACCATTGAGCTGGGCGATGGATTGCTGCAGGTCGGCGTTGTGGCTCCGCGTCAGCGACAACATATCGCTGACCTCCGCAAGCTGGCGGTTTACCTGGGCGAGCTGCTTGTCACGTCCCGACAGCACGACCGACAGGAAGGCCTGCGCCAGCACGAACACCAGCAGCACGAAGATGATGACCATCAGCAACGTCGACAAGGCGTCCACATAGCCGGGCCACGCGGACAATCCGTTGTCGCCGCCGCCACTTCGTCGGCGTGCCGACAGTGCCATCGTTATCTCGGATCGTCTGCCAGGGCGGCGACCGTCCTGGTCAGAATGCGAAGGTCGTTGCGCAGCTCAGCGGTGCTCTGGGCGCGGCCCTGTTCGGCATCCGCGAGCAGCCGCTGAAGATACAGCTCGATGTTGCGCAGATGCGCCCGTGCCGCATCGTCGAAACCTGACTCCCGACGCTGCTCGGCCATCCGCTGCAACGCCGGCGCGATCGCCACCTGCGCCTCGGCGATCCGCAACATCAGATGCTGGCTGGTGCGCGTTGAATCCGCCAGCGTGGCGATGTGTTCGGTCAGCGCCAGCACCGCCTGATTCGACTGCGAGCGGCTGTCTTCGCCGCGCGACAGGATGTGCTGAAGGTTCTCCATGTTCTCGGCGGTCTGCTCCAGCAGGGCCTGCACATAGACCGGCATCGATCCCTCACCCTCGGCCAGCACGCCCGACGACAGCCGTGTCAGGCCGGCAAGCCACTCCTCCAACTCGTTGAAGAAGCGGTTTTGCGCCTGGCCCGCGGTAAGATCGAGAAAACCCAGCACCAGCGCGCCGGACAGGCCGAACATCGAGGCGGAAAACGCCGTGCCCATGCCGGCAAGCGGCCGTGCCAGGCCTGACTTGAGCTGCTCGAACAACGCGTTGAGATCGCCGGAACCGACCGACATCGAACCGATCACATCGGACACCGCGCCGACCGTTTTCAGCAATCCCCAGAACGTGCCGAGGAGACCGAGAAAGATGAGCAGGCCGGTCATGTAGCGCGACAGTTCGCGGCTTTCGTCGAGGCGCGAGGCGATGCCGTCGAGCAGGCTGCGCATCGCGGTGGTGGAAAGAGTCAGGCGTGGCTGGTCGGTGCGGCTCTGCGCCTCGCGAGTCGCCAGCATGTTGGCCATGGGTGCGAGCAGCTTCGGCGATGGCAGCGAGACGAGACGGGGGCGCTCGTTTTGATACGTCTCCAGCCAGGTGACCTCGGGTGCAAGCCGCGTTACCTGGCGCAGGTTCCAACCTATACCGATCAGCAGGATCAGCAGGATCAGGCTGTTGAGGACGGGATTGTTGCCAAATGCGGTGAGCAGCACGCCCGATAGCACCGCGGCAACGACAAGCACTGCCACAAGGAACACCGCCATCCTGATCAGGTAGGTGTTGGGGCGGGTCATTGTTGTTGGCTCTTGGTATTGGCTGGAGTCTGTGTCGGCGTCGTGGCTGGGGCCTGTATCGTCGCACTGGCCGGGGTTGTGTTGCCACCCAGCACTGCCACGTCCACCCGGTCGGGCGTCGCGTCACCGGCGGTTGCGCCTAGCGCGCGAACATAAATGTGCGTTGAACTGATGCCATCGGCCATCAGCGCACTGCGCACCGCCAATGCGCGCGACAGAGAAAGTCGGCGGGCGGTGGATGGGTCTTCCGGCGTGCCTGCGGCGTATGCCACGACGTTGTAGCTGGCGCTGTCGCCGGATGGTGCGGATTGGACGAAATCATGAATTGCCGAGGCGCTGGAGGGGCTCAGATCGGCCTCATCCGTACCGAATGTCACGCGCAGGCCGTGGCCGGTCGCGGTCGCGGCGCTGGTGGCGCTGTCGGAGATCGGCGGCGCCGGTGCGGGCGCGGCCTGGGCCGGCTCGGGCGGCGGTACAATCGGCGCAAGCGCGACAGTGGCCGGCGGGGCAGTGGGCAGGGTTGCCGCCGGCGGGGCAGGCGTCGGGGCCGCCGTGTTCGGCACCGTTGTCGCAGGCGGGGCTGCGGCCGGGGTCGCAGCCGTCGTCGCGGACGAGGTTGCGGACTGGGGCGCGTGTGCGGCGGCCGTGGCCTGTGCAGGCGATGGTTTGGGCTGCCGGGCGACGGTAGGCCGCTTGGATGCCCGTTTCGGAGGCGGCTGATGTTGCGGTGAACTCTCCGTCGCGGGTTTGCCGCCAGGCAGGGCATCGAGCGCATGCAGGTCGACGGTCACCTGCGCCTGCGCGGGTGCGGCCGCGCAGAGCAAACCGGTGAGCAGGATGCAGGTTCGTCGCATGTGTGTCAGGATACCGAGGAGAGCCGCGTGATGACAGTGACGCAAGCCCTCATCGTTCGTCCACATGGTGCCTTCGTGTGACGCCCTGCACCACGGCTTCGCTCAGTGCGGGGTGCAGATGGGGATTGGCGGCGATCACGTCGCCGGTATCGCGGGGATCCTTGCCCGCTGGATCGGTGATGAACCCACCCGCCTCGCGCACCAGTAGCATGCCGGCCGCCATGTCCCAGCGCTTCAGTCCCAGCTCCCAAAAACCGTCGTAGCGGCCGGCGGCGACCCATGCCAGATCGAGCGCCGCCGCACCGAACCGTCGGATGCCGGCAACCTGCGGCATCAGTTGTCCGAGTGTGCGCGCGAATGCCAGCCGGCGATGCGCAGCGACGGCGGCGAACGGAATGCCTGTTGCGAATACGGCGTCCTTAAATTCGCGTCGCGCCGACACACGCAAGCGCCGCTCGTTGACGAACGCGCCGCCGCCCTTTTCGGCCCAGAACAACTCGTCTACCGCCGGTGCATAGACTAGGCCCGCCATGACCTCGCTGTCGCCGTCTGGCAGGCGGCGTTCCAGGGCGATGCTGATCGCCCAGTGCGGGATGCCGTGCAGGAAATTGGTGGTGCCGTCGAGTGGATCGACCACCCAGCGCCATGCCCAATTAGGCGAACCGGACGCGCCCGACTCTTCCATCAAGAAAGCGTAACCGGGGCGCGCCTTGTTCAATTCTTCGCGCAGCGTCTGTTCGGCGCGGATATCGGCTTGCGATACGAAATCGGACGGTCCCTTTACCGAGACCTGGAGCTGCTCGACCTCATTGAAATCGCGCAGCAGCCGCTTCGAAGCCTTCTGTGCGGCGTTCGCCATTACGGTCATATGCGGGGAGAGCCGGAGCGCCATCTGGTCGGGCCCGTCAGCCCTTGGCGCGCTCCACGTAGCTGGCGTCCTCGGTCTTCACGACGATCTTTTCGCCGGCTTCGATGAACGGGGGGACCGCAACCTTGACGCCATTGGACAGGCGCGCCGGTTTATAGGAGGAGGAGGCGGTCTGGCCCTTCACCACCGGATCGGCCTCGACCACTTCCAGCACGACGGTCGGCGGAAGATGGATGCCCACCGGGTCGCCTTCCACCAAGTCGATCGTCACGCGCATATTGTCTTGCAGGAACGGCGCCATGTCGCCCAGCAGGTCCAGCGGCACATGTGCTTCCTCGTAGGTGTCCGGATCCATCAGAACCATGTTGGTGCCGTCGGTGTAGGAGTAGTTGTATTCCTTCTCCTCGGTCATCAGGCGCTCGACGCTGTCGGCGGTGCGCCAGCGTTCGTTGGTCTTGTTGCCGGACTTGAGGTCGCGCATTTCCACCTGGATGAATGCGCCGCCCTTGCCGGGGGTGATGATCTGCTGCTTCAGCACGGTCCAACGACGGCCTTCGTGCTCGATCACCTGTCCGGCGCGAATCAGGTTCGCCTGCTGTTTCATTGTAAAAGAGCCTGTGTCGGTTGCTTTGGGGGTGCCGGCTTCTAAACCGGGCCGGCCGGTGGGGCAAGCTGGCGCCAGGGTCGAGGTCAGGGGCGCGGCCGTGCTGAGGTGCTGCCATACGCGCATAGCTGCAACGGCCGATGAGCCTGATCCCTCGCCGGGGAGGAGAAGCAGGAAACTGCGCTACGAGTCCGACTGGTTCCAACCGGCCGCCATGACGGCAGACGTGGATTTTGGCGCCGGCGAGGACACACCCGCGACGCCGTCACCCAGCAGATATCGGGTGCAGCGTCCCACCGGGGTCGCGCACGTGGTCGTCGGGTTCCAGATAGTCGGGGCCGATCGGCACCTTGCCGTGGCCGCCCGAGATATCGAGAACGTAGGTCGGCCACGCGAGGCCGGTGACGCGGCCGCGCAATTGCGCAAGCAGCCGGCGGCCTTCTTCGATCGGCACATGGAAGCGTGCGGTGCCTGGCGCAGCATCGAGCTGGTGCAGGTAGTAGGGCTTCACCCGTGCGGCAAGCATAGCGCGGAACAATGCCTCCAGCGCCGCGGCACTGTCATTGATGCCGCGCAGCAGCACGGACTGGCCGAGGACCGGAATCGCCTGGGTTTGGATGCGGCGGATGGCGGCGTGCGCATCGGAGGTGAATTCGCGTGCGTGGTTGGCGTGCAGCACCAGCCACATCGCCTTGTCCGTGGCGAGGGCAGCAGCGAGCGCATCGGTGACGCGCGTCGGATCGGCGGTCGGCACCCGTGTGTGGATGCGCAGTATCTCGATATGCGGGATTGCCGACAGTGCGCTGACGATCGATGCGAGCCGGCGCGGTGACAGCATCAGCGGATCGCCGCCGGTCAGGATGACCTCGCGGATCGCGGGGCGGTCGGCGAACCAATTGTATGCGGCCTGCAGTTCGGCATCCGTCAGCAGGCCGCCGTCCGGGCCGACGTGCTCGCGACGGAAGCAGAAGCGGCAATAAACCGGACAGATCAGCAGTGGCTTGAGCAGCGCGCGGTCGGGATAGCGGTGCACCACGCCTTTGATCGGCGACAACTTGTCGTCCGCGATCGGATCAGCCGTTTCGTTCGGTGCGGTGATGAGTTCGGCAGGGTCGGGGATGAACTGGCGTCCGATCGCGTCGTCAGGCTGCTGGATCAGCCTGCGCATCGCGGGGGAGACTGCTACGGCGTAACGCTGCTCCACGGCCACCAAGGCGTTGCGCGCCTCGGGCCGGACCAGGCCCGCCGCAATAAGAGCGTCGGTGTCGTGCAGTGTCCGTTGGCCGGTGAGAGATTGAGCGGGCATGGCGGCAGGGCTTAATCCCTGCCGCCCGGCGA
>DATKFJ010000073.1:0-6260 GCA_035511435.1 Acetobacteraceae bacterium
GCCGAATGCCCCAATTGTGGCGAACTCCGCCGACCGCATCACGTCTGCAGCCATTGCGGCTTCTATGACGGACGCGAGGTTGTTCCCGCGGGGAATGCGCTGAAGGGCGCTGTCAGGGCCTGACGCCGCGCCGCGGCGTGGCCTGTGTCCGCCCGTGACCGCGACCTACACGCTGGCAGTGGACGCCATGGGCGGCGACCACGCCCCGCTCATGGTGATTGAAGGCCTGGAGATCGCGGCGGAGCGTCATCCCGGTGCGCGCTTCCTACTGGTCGGCGACGAAGCCCAGCTAACCCCGCTGCTCGCCGGGCATCCCCGCGCGACTGCCACCTGCTCGATCCGCCACGCCCCGGAAACCATCGGCAACGACATGAAGCCGACGACGGCGCTGCGCATCCGCGGTTCGTCGATGCGGGTAGCGATCGACGCGGTCGCCACCGGCGAGGCCTCCGGTGTGGTCAGTGCTGGCAACACCGGTGCACTGCTGGCGCTTGCCAAGATCGTCATCAAGACATTGCCCGGCATCGACCGCCCGGCCATGGCCGCGATTGGCCCGTCAGCGCGCGGCGATGTGGTGCTGCTCGATCTGGGCGCCAACGTGATATGCGACACGCGCAATCTGGTGGAATTCGCTGTGATGGGCGACGTGTTCGCCCGCACTGTCCTCGGGCTAACCGCGCCGTCGATCGGCCTGCTGAATGTCGGTTCGGAGGAGTTGAAGGGCGACGACACGCTGCGCCTGGCCGCCGAGACGCTGCGCGCCAGCCATATCGCGCCGCAGTTCGTCGGCTTTGTGGAGGGCCACGACATTGCCGCCGGGACCACCGACGTGGTTGTCACCGACGGCTTCACCGGCAACGTCGCGCTGAAGACCGGCGAAGGCGCACTGAAGCTGATCGGCGATCTGCTTCGCCAGGTATTCCGCAGCAGCCTGGCCGCGCGCGTGGCGTATCTGTTGATGCGGCCTTCGCTGGACCGGCTGCGCGAATGGCTCGATCCGCGCCGATACAATGGGGCGGTGATGCTGGGTTTGAACGGCGTCGTGGTGAAGTCGCATGGCGGCACCGATGCGCAGGGCTTCGCCCACGCGGTGGACGTCGCGATGGACATGGTCGTGCATCGCTTCAACGACCATATCCGCGAGGACTTGACCCGAATCGGCGAACTGATGGCCCTGGCTGCCAAGAACGGCGCCCATGACAAGGAAGGCGGCAGCGGCGCGCGACTCGCCACCGCGCCGTAGGGAACCATGGCCATCCGCTCCATTCTCGCCGGTGTCGGCGCCTTTCTGCCTGAGCGCATCGTCTCTAACGACGAACTGTCGCGCTCGGTCGAAACGTCAGACGAGTGGATCCGCGAGCGCACCGGCATTCGCCAGCGGCATATCGCGGGACCGCACGAGACCGCCGCCTTCATGGGCACTGCCGCGGCACGCGCCGCCCTGGCCGACGCCGGCGCGGACCCGGCGGATGTCGACGCCATCATCCTGGCCACCAGCACCCCGGACCAGGCGTTCCCCGCCACCGCGCTGCGCGTGCAGGCAGCACTGGGAATTACGCGTGGGTTCGGGTTCGACCTGGGCGCGGCCTGCGCCGGCTTCATCTACGCGCTGTCTGTGGCGGACGGAATGATCCGCATCGGGCAGGCGCGCGGCGTGCTGGTGATCGGCAGCGAGGTCTACTCGCGCATCCTGAACTGGCAGGACCGCGGCACCTGCGTGCTGTTCGGCGACGGCGCCGGGGCGGTATTCCTGCGCGACGGTCAGGGCAGCGGCTGCATCGACCGTGGCATTCTGTCCACCCACCTGCACGCCCAAGGGACTCTCGGCGACATTCTGTACGTTGATGGCGCGGTGGGGCAGCGCGACAAGCCCGGCCATCTGGTGATGAACGGGCGCGAGGTATTCCGCCATGCGGTGATCCGGCTGGCCGAGGCGGTGGAGGAAGCGCTCGCTGCCAATGGCCTGGAAAGACGCGATATCGACTGGCTGGTGCCGCATCAGGCCAACCGCCGGATCATCGATGCCATGGGCCGTAAGCTTGGATTGCCGCCAGAGCGGGTGGTGATCACCGTCGACCGGCACGCCAACACGTCGGCGGCATCCGTGCCGTTGGCATTGGCGGAGGCGTGTCGCGACGGCCGCATTCGCAAGGGTGACCTGGTCCTGATGGAGGCGCTGGGCGGCGGGCTGACCTGGGGCTCTGCCCTGGTGCGCATGTGACTTTGCGCCGGATGCCCGCAACATCCTGATCCTGATTGATTTTGCCGCTGTAATTGCTTGACGGACGGGGCTTCGCTGCCTAGCGTTCGGTGATGCAGACCGTTACACGAGCTCACCTGGCCGAAACGATCTATACCCAGGTCGGTCTGTCGCGGAATGAGTCTGCCGATCTGCTGGGAACGGTGCTGGAGCGGATATCCGTTGCGCTGGAAGCAGGAGAATCCGTGAAGATCAGTGGGTTCGGGACATTTTCGGTGCGCCAGAAGGGCCGCCGGATCGGGCGCAACCCCAAGACCGGAAAGGAAGTTCCAATTCTGCCCCGCCGCGTGCTGGTGTTCCGGCCCAGTCACGTGCTGAAAGCGCAGGTAAACGGGCTGACGCCGGGCCAGGACGACGACGAATGAGCGACCCGGCGGATGCAGCCGTGGCGGCGGGCGGGCGGTCTCGACCGAAGAAGGCGCCCAATGCCTTTCGCACGATCAGCGAAGTGGCGGATGAACTGCATATCCCGCAGCATGTCCTGCGCTTCTGGGAGACGAAATTCCCCCAGGTGAAGCCGCTGAAGCGCGGCGGTGGTCGGCGCTACTATCGGCCCGACGATATCTCACTGCTGCGGCGGATTTCGGATCTGTTGTACATTCAAGGCTATACTATCAAGGGCGTGCAGCGCCTGTTGCGCGAGGGCGGCGGCCGATTGTCCGACGATATCCCGCCTGCCCCCGCCGATGAACAGGAAGCGGCCGAGGCGGAGCGCGCCGCGGTGGTGCCGACGGAACCTGAACTGCCGATGCCGGGACTGGCCCCGGCTGCTGCGCAACCGCTCGCTGCGCGGATCAACGTGCGGCCCAAGGCCGACCCGGAAACCGAGCGCCTGCGGGCGCTTCTGACGGAGACCCTGCACGAATTGGAGGCGCTGCGGGCCTTGCTGGCGTAAGCAGCGTTGCGGGTGATGTCGGTCGCTGATAAACCGGCGGTCCCACGGTCGGAGCGTAGCGCAGCCTGGTAGCGCATCAGTCTGGGGGACTGGGGGTCGTGGGTTCAAATCCCGCCGCTCCGACCAATTGTTTCCGCCATGTCAATGAGAAATCGCGAATTTTACCCGATCGATCGCCACTCTCATGACGACGATCGCGAACGCTGAGCAGCAGCTCCATAGGCTCAAGGACCGCCAGCGGTCGCGTGTCATTCAATCACTTCGATCGTTGCCGTAGGATCCCTAGATCCGATACCGGTCGTTATACCGCTTCAAAAACAGCCGCACGCGCTCGGTGTTCGGGTGGAAGAACAGCTGTTCGGGCTGACCCTGCTCGACGATGACACCACCATCCATGAACACGATGCGGTTGGCGATATCTCGGGCGAAACTCATCTCATGCGTCACCACCACCATGGTCATACCGTCGCGCGCAAGCTGCTGCATCGCCGCCAGCACCTCGCCCACCAGCTCCGGATCCAGCGCGGAAGTCACCTCGTCGAACAGCATGATCTTCGGGTCCATCGCCAGGGCGCGAGCGATCGCGACGCGCTGCTGCTGACCGCCCGACAGGCGCACCGGATACTCTGCCGCCTTGTCGGACAGCCCCACCATCGCCAGCAGATCGCGCGCCCGCGCCTCCGCCTTCGCGTGCGGCACGCCCTTTACCCGCACCGGCGCCGCGATGATGTTCTGCAACACGCTCATGTGCGGAAACAGATTGTAGCTCTGGAACACGATGCCGATGTGTTCGCGCGACGCGGCGATCTCGCGTTCCGACATCCGTTGTCGCTTGCCGGTGCGCGGGTCGAGCCGGTAACCGATCGGTTCGCCGTCCACCGTCACGGTGCCCTGCTCGTAATCCTCCAGCAGGTTGATACACCGCAACAGCGTGGTCTTGCCCGAACCGCTGGGGCCGATCACCACCACGACCTCGCCGGCACCCACCGACAGCGACACCTCACGCAGCACTTCGAGGGTGCCGAAGCGCTTGCTGACGCCGGCAATTTCCAGCATCGGCCGATGTTGGGTGATTGGCCGTTCAGTGGCCGTGGACGACGCGTCGTTCAAGGTATTTGCCATACAGTGCCAGGGTGTAGCATATGCAGAAATAGATTGCCGCCGCGCCGAGGAAGATCTGGAACGGTGCCAGCGTGCGTTCGACGATCTCCCGGCTGGCCATGGTGAGTTCCCACAGCCCGACGATGGAAACCAGCGATGTCGCCTTCACCAGATTGACGCAGAGATTGACGAACGGCGGTGCGGCCAGGCGCAAGGCCTGCGGAAAGATGACGATCTGCAGCATCAGCCGTCGCGACATGCCGAGGCTGCGCGCAGCGTCCCACTGCGCGCGCGGCAGTGACAGGATGCCGGCGCGGAACACCTCGCTCATGAAGGCGCCGTAGTAGAACGCCAGCACCACGACAACGCCCCAGAACGGCGGCAGGTCGATGCCGGTGAGTGGCAGCAGATAGTAAGTGAAGGTCAGCAGTACCAACAGCGGAATGCCACGGATAACAAACAAATAGCCAAGTACCGCGGCACGTGCGAAGCGCTTGCCGAAGAGCTGCAGCAGGGCGAGCAGGATGCCCAGCAGTGTCGCGGGGACGACGGCGACGACGGCCATCAGCAACGTCATCTCCGCGCCGCGCAGCAGGTACCAATAGCTGTGCAACAGTGGCGCAAATTCCTTCATTGCACGAACGCCAGGCGCCTTTCGGCAAATTTGCCCGCCAGATTGGCGACCGAAGTCAATGCCAGATAGATGATCGCGACACCGAGAAACACGTCGTAGGTGTTGGCCGATGATTCCACCCATACCTGCGCCACCTTCATCATCTCCATCACCGCGATCGCAGCAACCTGCGAGGTATCCTTGATGATGCTGATGCCCTGGTTGGTCATCGGCGGAATGATGCGCGCCACCACCTGCGGCATGACCACGGTGGTGTAGAGCGTCCAGCGCCGCATACCCAGCGCGCGTCCGGCTTCATACTGGCGCGCGCTGACTGCTTGCAGTCCGCCACGATAGATCTCGGCGACGTAGCCGCCATTCTGAATGCACAGCGCCAGCAGGCCGGATGCGAAACCGGACAACCCCATGCCGATCATCGAAAGGCCGAAATACACGATGTACAACTGGATCAGCAGCGGCGTGTTGCGCACCACTTGGATGTAGGCGCCGGCGATCCAGCCCAACGGCCCGCGTGACGAATGCGCCAGCGCCACGACGAGGCCCCAGACCAGACAGATCGCTATTGTCAGGACTGCGAGTTCTACCGTGACCTCGGCGCCCACCAGGAGCGCCGGGATCAGGCGGACAAGGAAATGCGGATCGAACGGCACGCCAGGCCGGTCAGTATTTGTTGTAGTCGTAGAAGCGCTGCGGCGGCGGGTCTTTCTTCAACCACTTCCGATACAATGCGACGTACTGGCTGTAGCGAGAACCGTAGCGCAGCTCGCCCACCCAGGTGTCGAGGAACAGCCACCACTTGAAGTCGCCCGGTTTCAGGAAGATGGCATCCTGGCTGACGTAAGCGAACGGCGTCCCCGTGGTGTCGAGCCGCATGAGGTCCTGATTTTCCGACTCGTAGTAATCCGCGATCGGCTTGTCGATCGCGAATGCGGTAGCGCGGCCGGTCTTCACCGCCAGAAACAATGCTGAAGGACTGTCGAGCAGCAACTGCTTGACGTTCGGCAGCACCTCCTTGGCGCGCTCGATGGCCGGCGGCACATTCAGGATCGCGTAGGTGTATTTGGGATCGTTCAGCGCCTGCACGGTTTTTATGCCGGCATCCTTGCGGGCGATGATGCTGCCGCCGGTGTCGAGATACGGGCGGGTGAATGCTATGCGCGCCGCGCGGTCGCCGGTGATCGTGGTGGAGCACAGGCCGAAATCGATCTTGCCCGACAGTGCGGCCGGGAAACGGCCATCGGATTGCAACACGACGAATTCGACCTTCTTGGGATCGCCCAGCAGGTCCTTGGCAATTTCACGCGCCATATCGATCTCGAAACCGACCAGTTCGCCATTGTCATCGACATAGGCCAGCGGCGGCGAGGTGC
>DATKFJ010000074.1:0-2705 GCA_035511435.1 Acetobacteraceae bacterium
CTTCAGGACGAACTGCGCATGCGTTTTTTTATCCGCCGGCCAATCCTCGCTATCGAGGCGCCGCGGGCACGCTGCCGCCGCTGCTGGCCCTGGTGCATGGTGGTCCGACGGCGCAGGCTTCGCCGGCGCTGCGCGCGAGCGTGCAGTTTTGGACCAGCCGCGGATTCGCGGTGGTGGACGTCAACTATGGCGGCAGCTCAGGCTACGGCCGCGCCTATCGCCAGGCGTTGAACGGTCAGTGGGGCGTAGTCGATGCCGAGGACGTCATTGCCGCAGTCCGCTTTCTGATCTCTACCAAGCGCGCCGACCCCAACCGCACCGCCATCAGCGGCGGCAGCGCCGGCGGCTATACGGTGTTGGTGGCTTTGAGCACCAGCGATGTATTCCGCGCCGGCGCGGATTTCTTCGGTGTATCCGACATGACGGCGCTGGCCCGCGACACTCATAAGTTCGAGAGCCGCTATTTGGATTCACTGATCGGACCGCTGCCGCAGTCGCAGGCGATTTACGATAGCCGTTCGCCTTTGAATCACCTGGATGGATTCAAGGCGCCGGTGATCGTCCTGCAGGGCGCCGATGATCCCATCGTTCCGCCGAATCAATCGGCGCGCATCGTCGAGGCGCTGCGCGCGCGGCACGTTCCGGTGGCCTATGTGCTGTATCCCGGCGAGAGCCATGGCTTTCGCAAACCGGAGACCATCATAAATTCGCTGCAGGCCGAGTTGTCGTTCTTCGGCCAGGTGTTCGGCTTCAAGCCGGCCGATCAACTGCCGCCCTTGACCATTGAAGGTTTGGTGCCCGCGTCCTAAGCCTTAGGTCTGATGAGAGGGCGCGGCGCCCGGTGCCTCAGGCACATTCTTGTCGAGAAGCCATGCTTCGATCATGGAGTTGACGGTTTCGGGTGCTTCCTGCTGCACCCAATGCGACACATTGGGCAGATAGCGCAGCGTCAGATGGCTGACGTACTCAGCGGTGCCGTAGGTGAGTTCCTTGCCGAGGGCCGCATCGGCCTCGCCCCAGATCATGAGTGTGGGCGTGTCGATGCGCGGCGTGCCGCGGAGGCGGTTGCGCCGCAGACTGCGAAGCAACGCCCGGTAGTAATTCACCATGGCGGTGAGCGCGCCGGGCTGCGCGGCGGCGTCCTGGTAGACGCGCAACACCTCGTCCGGGAAGCGGGACTTGTCCACCGCCATGCGGCGAAATGCGCGGCCGATCGCTTCGCAGCTGTTGCGCGCCAGCACCCACTCCGGCAATTTGGGGAGCTGGAAGAAAAATATGTACCACGACTTCACCAGCTGCCGCCAAGTGCGCAGGCCCTGCTCCGCCAGTGCGGGATGCGGCACATTCATGATGATGAGCTTTGAAATCGGCGGCAGGCCGAACATGGCGTAGTACCAGGCGATGAGGGCGCCCCAATCGTGGCCGATGAGCACCACATGCTTGGCGCCCGCAGCCTCGATCAGTGAGGCGACGTCTTCCTGGAGTTCTTCGAGCGCATACGCCTCGACACCTTGCGGCCGCGAGCTGCGTCCATAGCCGCGCAAATCAGGCGCCCATACCCGGTAGCCGAGGCGCGCGAGCAGCGGCATCTGGTAGCGCCAAGAGAAAGAGGACTCGGGAAAACCGTGCAGGCAAAGCGCCAGGCGCTCGCCGGATCCGGCCATCGCCACATTGAAGTCGATGCCATTGGCGCGCACGATCTGATACTGAATGGTGTCCATGAACCGAGAATATAACCCGGAGAAGAAACCCATGACTCGCTTACATCTTATCCCGGCCGTTCTAGCCGTGGATCGGCGTTAGCCTGTGAAGAACAGATAGTGATCGAGGATGAGCGCGGCGAACAGCAGCATCAAATAGGTGATCGAGAACCTGAAAGTCCGCATGGGCAGGTCCGCTCTGCGCCCCTGATTGAGCGCCAGCACGAAGTACAGGAATCGCGCATTGAGCGCGAGCGCCGCGGCCAGATAGAGCAGGCCGCTCATGCCGGTGAGATACGGAAGCAGTGTGGTCAAAATCAGCAGGATGGTGTACAGCACGATCTGCAGGCGGGTGTACGGAACGCCGTGGGTGACGGGCAGCATCGGAATCCCCACTTTGGCGTAGTCCTCGCGTCTTGCGATCGCCAGCGCCCAAAAATGCGGCGGCGTCCAGGTGAACACGATCAGGAACAGCACCAAGGCATTGGGATCGATGGAATTCGTCACGGCGGCCCAGCCCAGAACGGGCGGCGCGGCGCCGGCGGCGCCGCCGATCACGATGTTTTGCGGCGTCGCGCGCTTCAGCCACAGGGTGTAGACCATCGCATAGCCGATGAGTGAGCAAAATGTCAGCGCCGCGGTCAGGGCGTTGACGCCCACCACCAGAATCAGCATGGATGCGGTCCCCAGCGCCACCGCAAAGGCGACCGCATGACCCTCGCGCATATGTCCCGTGGGCAGCGGCCTGCGCCGCGTGCGATTCATTTGGCCATCGATGCGCCGATCCAGAATGTGATTGAAGGCAGCCGCGGATCCCGACGCCATGGCGATGCCGAGCGATCCAAAGATCAGCGCCGACAACGGAACCCACCCCGGCGATGCCAGCACCATTCCGACGATGGCCGTAAAGACAATCAACAGGCTCACTTTGGGCTTGGTGAGCTCCAAGTAGTCCCGCCAGCCTCCGTGGCCCACAACGGCAATGGGCGGATTATCGGGTACGGT
>DATKFJ010000075.1:0-25585 GCA_035511435.1 Acetobacteraceae bacterium
CGGGAGGGCAATGCTCCGGGGGGGGGGTAATGTGGCGGGTGGGCCGCACCTGGCGGTGTCGATTCTCACGGTTCGGGCGGGTGTTTGCGCGTCGCGAACTGGAAGGTCGCCATGATCACGCAAGCGTCCGGGTGCGCCGGCAGATGCTGGACGGTGCTGCACTGAGGCTGGCCGGTGGCGGCAAATGAGGCGGACGATGACGGCGGACACCGCCGCTCTGCCTCCGGTGCCGGCGCAAGGCGTGGCGCGCGGCGGCTAAGCGCAGCGCATTCCGCCGCTCCCGAAAAGGCAACAGTCTTCATCCGCCGTTTACGGAGCCACGCGATTGTGGGCGCATGCCAAGTACCGTCGACATGCTGCTGGCGGCGATCGAGCATCAGCGCGCCGCGCGCCATGCCGAGGCCGAGGCATTGTATCGGTCCATCCTCGCGACGGAACCCGGTAATGGCCAGGCGCTTTACCTGTGTGGCTTGCTGCAGCTCGAGACCGGTCGTCCGCATACTGCGGCAGCGACGCTGCACGCAGCCGCCACGGCGAGACCGGAGCATTCCTGCACCCAGGTGAACCTGAGCCGCGCGTTGCTCGCCGATGGCAGGCCGGCGGAGGCACTGGTGGCCGCGAACCGACTGCTCGCGGTTGAGCCGCGGAACCCGGAGGCCGCCTTCCTGCGCGGCACGGCATTGAATGCACTGGGCAAGCCCGCGCTGGCGGTCGCGGCGTTTCAGTGTGCCATTGCGCACGACCCGACCAACGCAGCGGCATGGCTCAACCTTGGCAATGCCTGCAATGATCTCGATCGGCCGGATGACGCCGAACGCGACTGTCGCGAGGCAATCCGGCTGGCGCCCGGCCTGGCAGAGGCACACGCCAGTCTGGGCTACATGCTGACTGCGCGCGGGCAACTCGATGAGGCCATCGCTGCCTGCGACGCGGCAATCGCGCTGCGTCCGGATTTTGCCCAGGCGCATTGGAACCAGGCGGTGGCAGCGCTGCTGGCGGGCGACTTCGCGCTTGGTTTCGACAAATACGAATGGCGGAAGCGCCACGACCGGTACCGTCGCGATTTCGTCGATCTGCCGGGCCCGCAATGGGATGGCAGTGATCCGGCTGGCCGCACGATTCTGGTGCATGCCGAACAGGGGCTTGGCGACACGATCCAGTTCGCCCGCTATCTGCCGATGATCGCAGCGCGTGGCGGGCACGTTGTGCTGGCGTGCGATAGGCCGCTGATACCGCTGCTGGCCGGCATGGGCGTGCGCGTGGTGCCGAAGGACGCGCCGCCACCACCGTATGATTGCTGGATCGACCAGATGAGCCTGCCGCGCGTCTTTGCCACGCGTCTGGATACCATACCGGCACCGACGGGTTACCTGCAGGCTGACCTCGCGCGCACGGCCGCGTGGCGGGCGTCGCTGCCGGATGGACCGAATGTCGGTCTGGCCTGGGCTGGCAATCCGGCGCATTCCAATGATCGTCGACGCTCCATCCCGGCGCCAGCACTGGGCCGCATTCTGTCTGTGCCTGGCACCAACTTCGTCAATCTGCAGGTTGGATTGCGCGCCGGCGAGATTGGTCTTGGAGATCTATCATCGCGATTGCCGGATTACGCCGAGACGGCGGCGCTGATCGCCGCACTGGACCTGCTCATCACGGTCGATACGTCGGTCGCGCATGTCGCTGGCGCGTTGGGCAAACCGGCTTGGCTGATGCTGCCCCATGCACCGGATTGGCGCTGGCTGCTGGGGCGCGATGACACGCCTTGGTATGCATCGCTGCGCCTGTTCCGCCAACCGCAACCTGGTGACTGGGATTCGGTGATCGCAGCGGTGACAGACGCTCTTGGCAGCTGCGCGGCAACCCGGCGGCGACCACTGATCGATCTGTAATCTTGAAGGTGTGAACATGCCCGACGTTCCGATTGATGGCGGCAGCGAACGCGACTACCATTCCGAGATGGAACCCCGGGTCCGCGTGCTGGAAGAAATTGCCGTGGCCACCAAGGCAATGCTGGCTGAGATCAAGGCAGATCAACGCGCCGATCGTGCCGATACGACAGCCGGCTTTGCCGCCTTGCGCACCGAGATGACCACGGGCTTTGCCGCTTTTCGCACCGAGATGACCACGGGCTTTGCCACCATGCGTGCTGAGATGATCAGCATGGAACAGCGGCGTGAGCGCGACTTCCGCATCACGTTCGGCGCGATCATCACCACGACGCTCGGATTGGCCTACCTGATAGCGCGCTCGGCGCATTGGCTGTAGCCCGGGTCGGCCCGAACCCGAACCTGAACGCGCAACACCGCGGAGCAGCGTATGTTCGAAACCACGATCGCCGGCAGCCTGCCGAAGCCCGCATGGCTCGCCGAACCGGCCATGCTGTGGCCGCCATGGAAGCCGACCGGCGACGATCTCGCGGCGGCGAAGCGCGATGCGACGCTGCTGGCGATCAAGCTGCAGGAAGATGCCGGCATCGACATCGTCACCGACGGCGAGCAGTCGCGCCAGCACTTCGTGCACGGGTTCCTGGAGAACGTGGAGGGCATCGACTTCGACAGGCGCGTCGAAATGGGCATCCGCAACAACCGCTACAAGGCGATGGTGCCGACCGTCACCGGGGCGCTTCGGCTGCGTGATCGGGTGCATGCCGTAGAGGCCCGACTGGCGCGCGCGCACACCGCGAGGAAGCTGAAATTCACCCTACCGGGTCCGATGACGATTGTCGATACAATCGCCGATACGCATTACGGCGATCGAACAACGCTGGCCATGGCATTCGCCGCACTGCTGAACCAGGAAGCACAGGCGCTGCAAGCCGATGGCGTCGACGTGATCCAGTTCGATGAACCGGCGTTCAACGTCTACATGGACGCGGTGAAGGACTGGGGTGTGGCGGCGCTGGAACGCGCGGCACAGGGCCTGTCGTGCACCACCGCGGTGCATATCTGCTACGGCTACGGCATCCAGGCGAACATCGACTGGAAGGGCACGCTGGGCTCCGAGTGGCGGCAGTATGAGGAGATTTTCCCGGCACTGGCGGCGAGCCGCATCGATCAGGTGTCGCTGGAATGCCGCAATGCGCGCGCGCCGATGCGGCTGATGAAGCTGCTTGCCGGCAAGGACGTGCTGGTCGGCGTGATCGATGTCGCGACCGATCGGGTGGAAACGGCGGATCAGGTTGCCGCCAGCATAGAGGACGCGCTGGAATTCGTGCCGGCCGATCGACTGTTCCCCTGCACGAATTGCGGCATGGCGCCGATGCACCGCGACATCGCGGAGGGGAAGCTCGCCGCTTTGGGCGCCGGGGCCGCGCTGGCGCGGCGGCGGTTTGCGGCGTAGCATTTGCGGGCAAGCGATGAGGCGGAACCCATGATCCTGACAGCGAACAGCGAAGTCGCGCGGCAGACGGCGCGGCGCAAGACCGCTAACGGCTGGCTCACGAGCTTCATCGGCGAGAACCGCAACACGCTGAAGCAGGGCGCGACACCGCCCGCCGCCGGCGTGCTGTATCCAATGGCCTTCCTGGTGGAGAAAGAGCCACATGCGGTGGTGAAGCCGCATTTCCATCAGGCCGATCAGTATCAGGTTGTGGTGCAGGGCGGCGGCCGTCTCGGCCAGCACGACGTGGGCACGGTCGCGGTACACTACACCGACGCGTGGTCAGCGTACGGGCCCATTGTCGCGGCCGATGAGGGCATTGCCTGGTTCACATTGCGCAACGCCTGGGATTCCGGTGCGCGCTACATGCCGGCGGCCCGCGAGCAATTGCGTGCGGCGCGGGTGCAGAATTTGCAGCATCGCGAGGCGACGGCGGCACCGATGCCGGTTGCCTCGGACGTCGAACTGGCGCGCACCGATAAACTCGCCTGCATGGCGGTGATCGAGCAGACAGCGGATGGGATGGCAACCTGGCGCTATCGGCTGCCGGCTGGCGCGATTGTCCACGGTCCGGATCCGCGCGAGGGCGGCGGCCAATTCTGGATCGTGCTGTCCGGTGCGGCGTCGGCCGGCGGATCAGGCCTCCTGCCGCCGAACTCCTGTATCTTCGTGGGACCCGACGACGGAAGCCTTCCAGTGACCGCCGGATCGGCGGGAGCCGAAGCTCTGTGCGTACAGTTCCCGGTGCTGGCACGGCATTAACCAAAGGGCTTTTCAGGCACCCCGCCGGTTTGGCCCCGGTCGGTCGGGCCCCGTTCGGTTGGCGCCGTTCGTCAGGCCTCATACGATGTGATCGCCACGTCCGCCAACCACAGCTTGCTCGCCAGATGGATGGCGATGGCACGCATCACCGCATAGGCTGCTTCCGGGTCCTCCCGCAGCATCTGGTCCATCATTTCAATCTCGATTTTCAGGCAGCGCACAAAGCCATGTGCCCTGACGTCGGCGGAGCGGCGATCACCGGTCAGCAGCGCCATCTCGCCGAACATGGTCCCGGGCGTCAGCGTGGCCAACCGGACGCGTCGGTCGGCAGGTGCATCGCCGCCCACCAGCGGAACGAGAACGTCGACGCTGCCCTCGACCAGCACATAAAGCGCGCCCGCGGCGTCAGCCACCCGGATGATCAGCGTGCCAGCCTCGAACGCGACCTCGGGCAGCGATTTCACCAGCCTGGCGATGAGTGGCTGCGGGATACCGACGAGAAGCAGCGCTTCAGGGGACGTGCATGCGTGGCCGGGCGCCAAGCCACCTTGGAACGCCAGCAGCCTGCCCTCGGCATGATCCAGCGACTCCTCAAGGGCATCGAACGCATGTTCGGCGCGCAGGCGTTGGTGAATGCCGAGCCGCTCCAGCGTCGCACGAACCGGCGACCCGGGCGGCAGTGAGGCGATCAGCAGATCGGTGCCGTCGCGCCAGAAGCGCTCGGCGATCTGCAGCAGGCGGCGGGCGGCTGAGACATCCATACTCGTCACACGGCGCAAATCCAGAATGACATGGCGCGCGCCCGACGTAAGCGCACGCTCGATGCTGCGCGCTATCTGTTCGCCGCTGCCGAAGAACAGCGCGCCTTGCAGTTCGATCACGGCGATGGCGTCGCGATTGGACGCGAGGATTTGCATCTCCTGTTCCGACCGGCGCGTGCGCGACCGACCGATCGGCCCGACGTAGGTGCGACGGACCGCGGTCTGCGCGGTCGCCGCGGCGAACAGCAAAAGCGACAGTCCAACACCGGCAAGCACAGCCATCGCCATGCCGCGCAGCACTGCGACCAGCATCACGGCCGCGATCACCAATACGTTGCCGAGCAATTCCGCTCGATGTCCGGCCCCGGGCCGCGCGGCGAGACGCGCCATGCGAAGGCTCTCGCGATCCACCAGGCGCAGCCCGTTGGCGATGACGATCCCGGCCACGACCGCAAGCGGCAGAAGCGCGATCGCGCGGGTCAGGAACAAAGCTACGGCCGCGATCGTCGCGGAACGGATGAGGCCGGCAAGCCTGGACCGTCCACCCGCGCGCCATACCACAAGGCTCGCGTTGACGCCGCCGGCCACCGGCAGGCAGCCGGTGAGACCGCCGGCGATATTGCCGATGCTCACCGCGAGCAGGTCGGTCTTGGCCGAACGATGCCGACCGCTGATGTCTTGCATCGCAGCAACGCTGGTCAGCGTATCAAGGGCGCACAGCATCATCAGCGACAATGCTGCCGGCACGATGGTGAACAGAACCGGCCGGGGCGGCAGCGCGAGCAGGCCATGCCAGCCGCCGATAATCGCGTGCCACTGAACCGACGCCGGGGGGATGTCGCCCACGACGGGACCAAGGAGATCGGGACCCAGGGCGCCTTGGCTCACCGCCCGGATCGCATAATGCACCGCGACGCCACCCAAAAGCCCGACAATGACGGGCGGCACGGGACGCGACACCGCGAACGAGCGCAGACTCAAACCGATGGTGACCAGCGATACCACGAGTGCCGCAGGGTGAGCCCAGATGACGGATCCCGCCGCGTCGCTCGAAAGTCCGATCATGTTGCGGTACTGGCTGATTACCAACAGCACTCCTGTGCCGTTCAAGATGCCGGCGATCACGGGATACGGAAGCATGGGAACAAGTCGTCCCAGTCCGGTAATGGCAAGGCCGGCAGTGAGGATTCCCGCGCCCGTCGTCAACACGATGACCACAGCCATGACTGCGGACAGGTCAGCCGGATTGTGCGCGATCACACCTTGTTCGATCAGACCGGCAAGCACGCCGGCGATCGCAAGTGCCATCGGCATGGAGCCGCCCGACTGCATGCCCGGCGTGCGGCACAAGGACACGAACAGGCTGTTGGCGATGACGGTTCCCAGCAGCATGGCCACGATGCCCTCAGCCGATGCGCCTGCACCGAGCGGCGCCAGGGCGACGAGGCCGAACGAGATGTTCGTGGGTATCGCACTCAGGGCGCCGGTGACCCCGCCAACGACGTCTCCTGCAAGATGCCGCCCCCATGTTCGGAAGCGAATGGATGACATGGCCGATGCAGGATACGGCACTTGCCATTGCCTCCCTTAGCGAACGCAGGTTACCGGAGCACAAACGTGGCGGGCAACCCGGATCGTTGCAGGCCATCTGCGGCGGAGGAAACCGCGACCAAATGGTTCGCCTTGCCGCCAAATCCCGCAGGTCTTGCACTCCGGGACGATCCCGTGCCAAGCCAGGACGCCCGGTGGAGAACAGAATGGCTGAAGCGCAGCGCTTCGAAAGGCGCCTCGCAGCAGTGCTCATGATGGACGTCGCTGGCTACAGCCGCCTGATGAGCCTGGACGAGGAAGACACCTACGCCCAGCTGCGGGACAGGATGCAGGCGATCGTCGAGCCTGGTATAGCCAAGGCAGCCGGCCGCATCGTCAAGAAGACCGGGGACGGAGCACTGGTCGAATTCCCCAATGCGCCGGCTGCCGTGCGTTGCGCCGCCGAAATCCAGTACCGAAACGAAGCTGCGGCACAAACCCAAGAAGTCGAACGGCGGATCCGCTTTCGCATCGGCATCAGCCTGGGCGAGGTGATCGTCGCGGACGACGACATCTACGGCGACGGCGTCAATATCGCCGCGCGGCTTGAGAGTATCGCCGACGTCGGCGGCATCAGCATTTCCGAAGCCGCGGCATCGTCCAGTCAGGACAGCGGCTTCGTCTTCATCGACCTGGGACTGAAGCACCTCAGGAACATCACGCGGCCGATCCGCGTCTACAAGGTCGCGCTGCATGGTGAAACCGCGGCAACCGGACGCGTCGCGGGCGCGTCGCTGGTGCAGGGTTTCGGCGAGCGGCCGGCCATCGCGGTACTGCCGTTCCGAGCCGAAGCAGGCGATAGCGACCATTCCCATCTGGCGGACGGCATCACAGAGGACATCATCACCGCGTTGTCGCGCTGGCGTACCTTTCCGGTGATCGCTCGCGCCTCGGTCTATGCTTTCAGGGACAAGGACCTGGAGCTCGGTTTCATCGGCCATCAACTCGGTGCGCGGTACATCGGGGATGGTACCCTGCACCGCCGCGGTTCCCGCTTGCGAGCCACGGTACATCTCCACGACGCCGAGACCAGGGAAAGCCTGTTCGCCGAAAATTACGATCACGACATCAGCGACGTGTTCGAGATGCAAGACGAAATCGTGCGCACCATTGTCGGCGCGATCGAGCCGGAACTGCTGCGGCATGAACGCGAACGTATCGTGCGGACACCGCTGCAGGATGCCAGCGCTTACGAGCTGCTGCAGCGCGGTCAATGGCATCACTATCGCTATACCAAACAGGACAATCAACAGGCGCAGGATTACTTTCGCCATGCGTTGTCGGTCGCGCCGGCCTATGCCCGCGCATCGGCGGCGCTCGCGCTGGCACTGGTACACGCGGCGGTTGTCGGCTGGGCAGGCGATGAGCGGGAAGCCTATTTCAGCGATGCGATGCTGCATTCGCGCAACGCGGTGCAGACCGATCCGCGTGATCCGTTGGCGCAATTCACGCTGGGCACGACCTACCTGCACACCGTGTCGCCCGAGGAGGCGGCCGGCCGCCTGCGTGAAGCAACGCAGCTCGACCCCAGTTATGCAGCGGCGCACGCCAATCTCAGTCTGGTCTACAACTTCATGAACCGGCCGGAGGCGGCGTTGCCTGAAATCGAACTCGCGCTGCGGCTCAGTCCGCACGATCCGCGCAAGTTCCAATGGCTGCCGTTCCTCGCGATCAGCCACTACCTGAGCGGGCGCTACCGCCAGGCACTGGCGGCCGCGCAGGAAGCATTGAGCGCTCGACCGGATTATCCGGTGGCGCTGCGCTATCTGCTCGCGACGCTGGGCCAGCTTGGCCGTACGGCGGAAGCCGCAGCCGTCGCACCGCTGATCCGCAAGCTGGATGGCGGACTGGACGGCACGGAAAGCTATATGCGCCAGCGATACGCGCCGGCCGCGGCCGACATGATCGTGGACGGGCTACGGAAGTCCGGTTTCAGGTAATCGGCGAGCGGGCCGTTGGGGACGGCGCAGCAGGAAGGGCAGCAGCCAGGACCAGCTTTCGCCAGTGCGGCCGGAGGTGCTGACCTCATCCACGCCGAATGCGAGCCGGTCCAGCTCAACGGAAGTGAGCCGGCGATAGGTACCGAACAGCCGATCCCAGATTGAGAACACGATGCCGAAGTTGGTGTTGTAGAGCATCGGGTCAGACGAGTGATGCGCACGATGCAGCGCCGGCCCAACGAAGACCACGTCCAGCATCGTCTCCAGCCGCACCGGCAGTCGCACGTTCGCGTGCTGCAGCAGACCGACGTTCAGCGACATCACGCTGTAACAGGACAGCACCCACAGCGGCAGCCCGAGCGGGGCGAACAGCAAATTGGCGATCGTTGCATTCATCAGATACTCGAGCGGGTGATGACGCAGCGTCGTACTGGCGTCGACCGCGGTATCGGCATGATGCACGGCGTGGAAGCGCCAAAGGACGAAGACTGCATGCTGCAGGCGATGCATGCCGTAGATGGAGATGTCGATCGCCAACACGCCTGCCACCAGTACGGCACCGTCGCCGGCATGGTTACCCAGCAGAGTCAGCGGTTCATGCCCGGTGCCACCCAGCAGGCTGACGGCCCATGCAAACGGCGCCAGCAGCGCGACAACACCGATGGAGACGCCGTAGAGCAAGAAATGATTGGTCCACCGCGCCGCCGGCAAGCCGGACTGTTGGTGTTCCGGGACGAGCGATTCCCACAGCGCGCAGCAGATGAATGCGCCGATCGCGATCCACCATGACAACGCCTCTGCGCTATCGCCGAGCCAAGCGAGCATTGTCGTTCACTCTGCGCTATGCAGGCGGTGTTATTTCCTGCGTCGGTGCCGCAACACAAGCAGGCCAGCAACTCCCGCGGCAAGCAGCGCGAGCGATGCCGGCTCGGGCAGCGAGGTGGAACCGGTACCGCATCCGCCGCCGGCGCCCGCGAAGGCCGGGCCGGCCAGCAGCGCGGCGCAAAGCAGCGTCGCAGTCAGATATGCGAAATAACGGCCGATCAGCACGTTACGTCTCCCCGTGTTGTTGTCATTTTCCGACGCTCAGCCATCGGAACGATGTCATTAAAAAATGAATTGGGCAAGCGGGTGGCGCGATCCAAGGTGGCCTGAGTGGCTACCCGCGGCAATTTCTCCAAAGTCGGAGTGACTGTCAGGTCCATGTGAAACGACGCTGATCGGGGGGATGTCCAAGCCGTGAGCGCAGCAACCATCGCGGACCACCGCGCGGGTGATGGCGAACGCACGGTGTTGTAAGGTCACCCGCGCAACACGAGCGCACCCATGACCACCATCTACATCGACGCCGACGCCTGCCCGGTCCGCGAGGAAACCTACCGCGTGGCAACCCGCCTCAACCTGTCGGTGTTCGTGGTGTCCAACGGTTCGCGCCCCATCCGCCCGCCCGGGCTGCCAAACGTGCAGATGATCACCGTCGCTGCCACACCCGACGCGGCCGACGACTGGATCGCCGACCGCATCACGGCGGCCGATGTCTGCGTCACCGCCGACATACCTCTGGCCGCGCGCTGCCTCGCCAGGGCGGCGCGCGCCGTATCGCCCACCGGCAAACACTGGACGCAGGACAACATCGGCAACGCGCTCGCAGGTCGCCAGGTCGCGCAACACATGCGCGAAATCGGCATGACCACCGGAGGACCCGCCGCACTGACCCGCGCCGACCGATCGCGCTTCCTCAGCGCATTGGATGCCGCGGTGCAAGCCGCCATCAGCGGCCGTGCCAGCCCTGCGTGACGCGGATCAGGCCGAGACCGACTCGAATAAGGTGTCCGGCAACGCGTCCCACAACCGGAGGCCGCCGGTGATGCCGGCCTCGTTGGAGACGATGCGCACGGTCGCCGGCAATTCGAGCTGCAGGTTCTTGGCGTTGCCGCCGCCGATGTACAGTACGTCACAACTGGTCAGTATGAGGATGTTGTCGATCGCCTTGCGCACGCGCTTGTTCCATGCCTTCCGGCCGACGGTACGCAGCGCTGCGTTGCCGATGTACTGGTCGTAGGTTTTGCGGCCACGCGCCGGATGCTGGCTGAGTTCGAGATGCGGCGCCGGCCTGGCGTTCTCGAACAGCGCGAATCCCATGCCGGTGCCGAGTGTGATGACACATTCCACCCCGTGCCCGGAGATCACGCCAAGTCCCTGGACGGTCGCGTCATTCGCCAGGCGCGCCGGCGCCCCAAGCTTCTTGGCCAAGGTGGCGGCAAGCGGGAAGCCATGCCACGCGGTGGTGCCAAGGTTGGGCGCGGTCAATACAAGGCCGTCGCGCACCACGCCGGGAAAACCGATTGAAATACGCTCGAACGGGCCGAGCGAACCGACCAGGCCTATCAGGCCATCGACCACGGCTTCCGGCGTCGCCGGGTGTGGCGTGTCGATCCGCCGCGGTCCGGCGGTCATGTGGCCGGTGGTGGCAAGGATACCGGCCTTCAGCCTTGTGCCGCCGACATCGATGGCGAGGGTCAGTGGTCCGGCCGGGCGTTCCGGTCTTGTGGTTTGGTCCACTGGACTGCTCCTGTATCTGCTGCGGCGAACCCCGCCGCACCGATGATATGGGCGGTCAGAGCTGTCGCGCCAGCTTGCGGCCCAGCAACCAGCCGGGGATCGCGGATACCGGTGCGCCCGGCAGCATGATCAGCCATCCCAACGGCTGGCCGTTGACGATCAGGTCCAGGCCGATGCCGAGCATCATACCGCCGATCAGGCAGCCGGAGACGCCGGAGGCGATGCCGAGCCAGAGGATGTCGCCACGGTTGACCATGATTGCGAGTCGCCAGAAGAACGGACCCGCGGAGCGTTACTCTCCCGGCTGGTTTTTCACCAGCCGCCGTGCAGGGCGCCAGCCGACCAGGGCCCGCGTTCCCTGTCTCGGTGGCTGGGCGGCTGGCCTGGGCGGCGCGCGGCACCCGTTCGGCCTTTGTCTCGCTGGTGCTGACCCTGCTGATGGCCGTCTCGGCACTGTCGGAAGGCGGCCATTACCTGGCGACATCGTGGGCGGCCCGGCCGTCGCGGTCGTCTCCATCAGGGCCGCTTTCCGGCTCGCGGTGTTTGACAGTCCGGCGGGGCGGACCCTATAGAGCCGCCACTGCCGGGAACGTGGACGGAACTTCGGGTTCCGCGCCCGCCACGCCTGCGTGGCCTACCGGTGCAACAAGAGCCAGACGAAAGGGCAACGCGCACCATGACCAAGCGCGCCGAGAGCAAGTACAAGATCAACCGCCGCCTGGGGGTCAACCTCTGGGGCCGGCCCAAATCCCCCATCAACAAGCGCGAGTACGGTCCCGGCCAGCACGGCCAGCGCCGCAAGAAGGCCACCGACTACGGCACTCAGTTGATGGCCAAGCAGAAGCTGAAGGGCTACTACGGCAACATCAGCGAAAAGCAGTTCCGCCGCTATTATCAGGAAGCGGTGCGGGTGCGCGGCGATTCAAGCCAGTTGCTGATCGAACTGCTGGAGCGCCGGCTCGATGCGGTGATCTACCGCATGAAGTTCGCCATCACGCCGTTTGCGTCGCGGCAGTTCATCTCGCACGGGCATGTGCTGGTGAATGGCCGTCGGGTGAACATCCCGTCGTTCCGGGTGAAGGACGGCGACGCGATCGAAGTGAAGGAGAAGTCGAAGCAGCTCGCCATGGTGCTGGATGCGTCACAGAGCACGGAACGCGATGTGCCGGAGTATCTGGAAGTCGATCACCGCGCGATGAAGGGCCGTTTCGCGCGCTCGCCGAAATTGTCCGACGTGCCGTATCCGGTGCAGATGGAACCCAACCTGGTGGTCGAGTTCTACTCGCGATAATTGGTCTGACGGAACGCGCGCGGTCCCGGGAACCCACACTTAATCCACTGCGTTCTCTGTCCCTTGACCCCCGGTTGTTTTCCGGGGGTCCGGTGCGATCGATGCAGCGCGGCAGGCGCAGGAACATCAAGCTGCGTATGGGCGTGCTGATCGGATTGCGTCACCGATTGGAGGACAGCATGAAGCTCTACGAATTTGGCCCGACCCGGTCCATCCGCGCGCGATGGACGCTACAGGAGCTGGAGGTGCCGTTCGAAGCGGCTACCATCAACCTGATGACTGGCGAGCACCGCAAACCCGAATTTCTCCGCATCAATTCCGCCGGCAAGCTCCCGGTGCTGGTCGATGGCGACATGGTGCTCACCGAGTCGATCGCGATCGTTGTCTATCTGGCCGAGAAATACCCGGAGAAGAAGCTGATCCCGACGGATCCGCGGCAACGCGCGCAGCTTATGCGATGGCTGTTGTTCACCACCACCGAGCTTGAACAGCCACTCTGGCGCATGGCGCGTCATACCACGCTGTATCCGGAGGACAGACGACTGCCCGGCGAACTGACGCTTGCTGCCGAAGATTTCGCGGGGATGGCGAAGGTCATGGATGCGCACATGACAGATCGCGCGTTCGTCGTGGGCGATAGCGTCACTGTCGGGGACTTCGTGCTCGCCTACACGCTTGACTGGGCGAAAATGGCGAAGCAGCTCGATGCGTGGCCGCGCCTGGAGGCCTACATGGAACGCATGTATGAGCGGCCGCGTGCGGCGATGCGCATTGCCGAGGCTTTTGCCAGAATACGACGCTGAGCGATCAGAGCCGGGATCAGAAGCCTTCGCGGATCACGTCGCGCGCGAAATACGACAGGATCAGATCAGCCCCTGCGCGCTTGAACGCACCCAGCGTCTCGCGCACCACCAGCTGCTCGTTCAGCGCACCTGCGGCGGCGGCGAACTTGATCATCGCGTACTCGCCGCTGACCTGGTAAATCGCAATCGGCAGCAGCGTCCGCTCGCGCAGTCGCGCCAGCACATCCAGATACGCCAGGCCCGGCTTGACCATCAGCATGTCCGCGCCCTCGGCCTCATCCTGCAGCGACTCCCGCAATGCCTCGCGACCGTTCATCGGGTCCATCTGGTAGGTCTTGCGATCGCCCTTCAGCTCGCAGCCCGCGGCCACGCGAAACGGGCCGTAAAACGCCGAGGCGAACTTCGTCGAATACGCCATGATCGGCGCATCGGTGTGGCCCGCGGCGTCCAGCGCGTGACGGATCGCGGCGACCTGCCCGTCCATCATGGCGGATGGCGCGACCATGTCGGCACCGGCCTCCACCGCCACGACCGACTGGCGCGCCAGATTCTCGATGGTGACGTCGTTCGCCACGTGGTCGTGCTCGATCACCCCGCAATGGCCGTGGTCGGTGTATTCGCAGAAGCAGATGTCCGGGATCACCATCAACTCCGGCGCCGCCCGTTTCGCCCGCCGCACCATGCGCGCGACCAGCCCCTCGCGGGCCCACGCGTCGCTCCCGACGGCATCCTTGTGGTGCGAGATGCCGAACAGCATCAGCGCCTGCACGCCGTCGCGCGCCAACCCTTCCACCGCATGTTCCAGCTTGCGTTCAGGGATGCGCGAGACGCCGGGCATCTCAGCGATCGGCAGGGGCTCGTCAATGCCCTCCTCGACGAAGATCGGCTGGATCAGGTCGTTGGCGGTAACGGAGGTTTCCCGCACCAGGGTACGGAACGTTTCCGACTGGCGCAGCCTGCGTAAGCGGGTGGTCGGGAATGGCGGGGACATGGTGCCTCACGGTTGCTGAAGGACCCAGGTGTGAGGGCGGTTTAGGCCAAGCCGGCCGGAGGCGCCACCCAGGGCACCCGGGCGAACGCGCTTTGCTGTCTGGCGAGCGGGGCGCAGCAATGTCGGGCCCGTTGGACACTTCGACCGAGACGACCGCGTCGCTGCGCTTCTCGCAATGACATCGCAATGACATGAAGTCCGCCGTCCTCCCGAATACCCTGCAAATCGATTACCCTGCGAATGACGACCCTTGGGGCCGGCAATCGCATCCGCAGCGTGCCAATCGACACGGAGATGCTGAAGGCGTAGCAGGCAGACCGACAACCAGCAGGAGACGATCAGAATGGCCTTCTATGAACTCCGCCAATACAAGGTGCGGCCCGGCAAGATGGATGAATGGGTGAAGATCATGGAGGAGGAGATCATCCCCTTCCAGGTGTCAAAGGGCATGGTTATCTGCGGCAGCTTCCGGGGCGAGACCGATCAATCGCACTATGTGTGGCTCCGCCGCTTCGACAGCGAAGCGCAGCGTGAGGCGTTGTACAAGGCGGTCTACGAAACTGACTACTGGAAGACCAAGATAGCCCCGCGTGTGCCCGAGTGCCTGGACCGTGAGAATAACGTCATCACCCGCATCGTCCCGACACCGAAGTCCACCGTGCAGTAGCGGAGTCGCTGCTGACCCCATAGACGTGCCACCCCAGGGCCGTCCGCGAATTCTGCCGCGGACGGCCTTGACGCCATAGACGCTACGCGAGCGCCAGGTCAGTTCCCATGGCCGCTGGTCGGGTAGGTGTTGAACGTCCCGTTGTAGTCAGACGAGTACGCTGGGTAATAATTGTACGAGTACGCGTAGTTGCTGGGGTAACCACCGTAATAGCTGCCGGGATAGTTATAGCCGTAGGTGGTGGCGGTCGGATAACCCGTGTAGGCAACGCAGCCACCCAGCAGGGTGGCGCCCAGCAATGCGGCCATAGGAATCAGGCCCTTGCCGGCGCATTTGAATGTGTTTCGCATGATGTGATCTCCTACGAACGTCGAACGTAATGAACGCGGCGGACCGATCACGCGTTCGCCGCATCGCGAAGAGTTGCCCAACCCCATCGCCTGCCACCGGAACCGCCGCCCGCCCGCGACATGCGTCGTTGGCCGGTCGCCAGCGCGCGGTGCCGGCATCCCTGGTTTTCCCATCCGTCACCCTATATTGATGGTCAACGGCGCCGGCGGGTCACCTCCCCCGGCGCCTTCGCATGAGGCTACCATGACCGATTCCGCCGCCGAGATCGCCCGTCGCCGCACGTTCGCGATCATCTCCCACCCCGACGCCGGCAAGACCACGCTGACCGAGCACCTGCTGCGCGCCGGGGGCGCGATCCAGCTTGCCGGCAATGTGCGCGCCAAAGGCGAGCGCCGCCGAACGCGTTCCGACTGGATGGGCATCGAACGGGAGCGCGGCATTTCCGTGGTGACTTCCGTGATGACGTTCGAGCACGCCGGCTGCGTGTTCAATCTGCTCGATACGCCGGGGCACGAGGATTTTTCCGAGGACACCTACCGCACGCTCACCGCGGTCGATTCAGCGGTCATGGTCATCGACGCTGCCAAGGGCATCGAGGCGCGCACCCGGAAACTGTTCGAAATCTGCCGCCTGCGCGACATTCCGATCGTCACATTCATCAACAAGATGGACCGCGAGAGCCGCGATTCGATCGAATTGCTGGACGAGATCGCCTCGACGCTGGCACTGGATACCGCGCCGGTGACGTGGCCGGTGGGTCGCGCGGCGGAATTCGCCGGCACCTACGACCTGCGTGCGCGGCAAATGCGATTGACGGCGGCGTTGCCGCAGTCGGACGCGCGCCTGCAAGCACTCGCGGACGAGGTCGATCTGATCCGTGCCGCGCTGCCGGAATTCGAGCTTGAGGGGTTCAACGCGGGCCACCTGACCCCGGTGTATTTTGGCAGCGCCATCAAGGGCGTCGGCGTGACGGATCTGCTCGATGGGCTGGCGGAATACGGCCCGCCGCCGCGTGCACAAAAGGCGGACACCCGCACGGTGGAGGCCAGCGAATCCGCTCTTACCGCCCTGGTGTTCAAGATCCAGGCGAACATGGACCCCAATCACCGCGACCGCATCGCCTTTGCGCGCGTGTGTTCTGGGCGGCTGACGCGCGGCATGCGGCTGAAGCAGGTGCGCACTGGCAAGCTGATCCCATTGCATGCACCGCAGTTTTTTTTCGCCCGCGAACGCGAAATCGCCGACGAAGCGTTCGCCGGTGATGTGGTTGGCATTCCCAACCACGGCACGTTGCGAATTGGCGACACACTGACCGATGGCGAGGACATCAACTTCGTCGGGGTGCCGTATTTCGCACCCGAAATCCTGCGCCGGGTTCGGCTGGACGATGCAATGAAAGCGAAAAAATTGCGTCAGGCGCTGGCCGAGTTGGCGGAAGAGGGCGTTGTCCAATTGTTCCGACCACAGGATGGATCGGCGCCCTTGGTCGGCGTGGTGGGCACGCTGCAGCTTGATGTGCTCTCCGCGCGGCTGGCCGGCGAGTACGGTGTCGCCATCGGCTTCGAAGCCACGCCGTACGCACTGGCGCGTTGGATATCATCCGATGACCGTGGGGCGGTACAGAAATTCATCGCCGAGAACCGCAGTGCGATGGCTGACGATGTGGATGGCGATCCCGTCTTCCTCGCCACGTCCGCATTCATGATGCGCCGCGCCGCCGAACTGGCCCCAACGCTGCGCTTCCGCGACATCAAGGACGTCAGGGCAGAGCGAGTGGCGGCCTGACGGATTGCAGGCCGCCACTCGGTTCATATCCTGCCTACCAGCAGCAAGACCAATACGATCGCCAGCACGAGAGCAAGACCACCGCTTGGGTAATGCCCCTAACCGGTGCGGTACGGCCCGGTGCTGTACGGCCGAGTCGGCAATGCGCCGATCAGCAGAACAATCAGAATGATCAGAAGCAGTGTGGGTACTGCGGCCTACTCCTTGCCGGCCAGCTTGTCCCTGGCATCCCGCACCGCATCCTTGGCACCGCCGACCGCATTCTGCACGCGGCCTTCAGCCTTGTCAGCCTTGCCTTCGGCTTGGGTCTTGGCGTCGCCAGTGACCTTGCCCCAGGTTTCCTTCACGGCGCCTTTCGCCTGCTTGGCTGCGCCCTTCACCCGATCCTTATCCATGAGATGCTCCTTTCAAAGTTAGCAGTGAGTTCAAAGTCGGCGGTCACGGCCGGTAGGTCGTGTTCTGTTCGGCCGACTTTGTCAGCCCATGCCCAGCGGCCTGAAGGTCCTGGCCCGCCCCGGCGGTCGTGTAGCAGGCACTCAACAATGGTGCCGTTGCGATCAGCGCGAAGAGCGTGATGGCAGCAGCAAGCTTCCCTTGCATGGGGTTATATCCTTTCTGCGTACATCGGTCGGAATGGCCGATGATCTGGTATGCGTGTGATCAGGCACGAGTCACGGATCAGTGAATTCGTTTCCCGTTCGAACCTCTGTCCATAACGTATTGCGTCGCGGCTTAATCAAATGAAGAGGTCGCCTGGAACAGTCATATACGATTTACTTCACCCGTTATTGACGGGCTCTGACGGAGGGTACGGCGGGTCGTCGCGTGAAGCACGGTGAACCGCCATTAATCGCGGTAATGAATATTTCGCCAGGCGAAGAAAACGTTGGTCACCGAAACAGCAGCGCACTAGGATTTGATTTGTGGGCGACAGAGTTCCGAGTGTTCGGCTTTCGGTCGCGACGCGGGAGGCACCATGGCCGGCTACCGCTTCTATATCCTCGATGCCGAGGACCATATCGTTCAGGCTTTTGAAATCGAGTGTGCGAACGATGCCAAGGCCAGGTTGGCCGCCCGCCAATTGCTCGCCGGGGATCCCTATCATCGGGCAGTCGAGGTGTGGGAGCGCACCCGACGGCTCATGAAGATCGTGCGGGACGTGTCGCCCAGGCTGCGGCATGGCAATGAACGGGGCGCGCGTGTGCTCGGTCCGGTGAACTGAAGGCGCCAACGCACGCTCGTGGCATTACCGGCATCGGCCCCAGGGTATCGGCCGCGGGGATCGGCCCCAGGTATCGGCGGAGACACCAGTGCAAGGAAGGGCAGCGGGCAGCGCCGCGTGGCCACGAGCGATCCACGTTGACTTGAACTGCCGCCGCCGATACCAAGGCCACCGCGGCCAAGAAATAAATACCGAACGCAAATCACAGGGATGCGTCGGGGAGGGGTATTGTCACCACTCCTGGAAGTCAGGGATCTGCACACCGAATTCCGTACCGGTGCGGGAATCGTGCGTGCCGTCGACGGCATCTCCTACACGGTGGAGCCTGGGGAAACCGTAGCCATCGTCGGCGAAAGCGGATCGGGGAAGTCGGTCAGTGCGCTCTCGCTGCTGCGTCTCATCGCTGATCCGCCCGGACGCATCACAAGCGGTGAGATTCTGTTTGCCGGTCGCGATATTATGCAACTTCCGGCTGCAGAAATGCGCGAGATCCGCGGCGGTGAGATCGGCATGGTGTTCCAGGAGCCGATGACCTCGCTCAATCCGGTGCTGACGATCGGCCGCCAGATCACCGAGACGCTGGAACAGCACCGTGGCATGACCCCGACGGAGTCGCATCGACGGGCCATCGAATTGCTGGGCCTGGTCGGGATAGCAGACGCCGAACGTCGGCTTAAACAGTACCCGCATCAGCTTTCCGGCGGCATGCGGCAGCGCATCATGATCGCGATCGCGATAGCCTGCGATCCGAAATTGATTATCGCCGACGAACCGACGACCGCGCTGGACGTCACCATCCAGGCGCAGATTCTTGAACTGATGAAGGAACTGACGCGGCGGCTGAACGTCGCGCTGATTATCATTACGCATAATTTGGGCGTGGTGGCGCGCTACGCGAACCGGGTAAACGTGATGTATGCGGGGCGCCTGGTCGAAAGCGGACCAGCGGCCGATGTGTATCACAACCCTCGGCATCCTTACACGATGGCGCTGCTGCGATCGGTACCGCGGCTTGATCGTCCGCGGCAGGAACGGCTCGATCCGGTCGTCGGGCAGCCGCCCGATCTGACGCGGCTGGATGCCGGTTGCGCCTTTCGTCCACGCTGTCGCTTTGCGGTGGAAGCCTGTGCCGGTGCGCGCCCGGCGCTGGAGCAGGCCGGCATGGCGGGACACCTCGCCGCCTGTTTCCAGAGCCACGTCATCGGCCGCGAAACAGGAGCAGCTGCATGAGCGCCGTGGCCGCGCCGCTGCTGGAGGTGAAGGGATTGCGCATGCACTTCCCTGTCACTGAGGGCATCATGGCGCGCAGGCTGGTCGGCGAGGTGAAGGCGGTGGACGGCATCGACTTCACCGTTCGCCGCGGCGAGACACTCGGCTTGGTCGGCGAGAGCGGCTGCGGCAAGACCACGACCGGTCGTTGCATCCTGCGGCTGGAACGCCCGACCGCCGGCGAAATCCTGTACGACGGCGTCGATGTCGCCAAGATGGAGCGGAAGGAACTTCTGGCGCTGCGTCGACGCATCCAGGTGATTTTTCAGGACCCATACAGCTCGCTCAATCCGCGCATGAAGGTCGGCGACATCCTGAACGAACCGATGAAGGTGCATGGCATCGAGCCTGATGCCAGACGCCGGTCGGCCAAGGTGCGCGAGCTGCTGTCGGTCTGCGGGTTGCATCCACGCTTCGCAGATCGTTACCCGCATGAAATGTCTGGCGGCCAGCGCCAACGCGTCGGTATTGCCCGCGCACTGGCGCTGGAACCGGAATTCATCGTGTGCGACGAGGCGGTATCCGCGCTGGATGTATCGATCCAGGCGCAGGTGGTGAACCTGCTGGAGGATCTGCGCGAGCGGTTCGGCCTGACGTACCTGTTCATCGCGCATGACCTGTCGGTGGTGCGCCATCTCTGCCAGCGCGTCGCGGTGATGTATCTGGGCCGCATCGTTGAACTGGCGGACAGCGACGAATTGTTCGGCAATCCGCTGCACCCCTATACGCAGGCATTGCTGGCGGCGGTGCCGGTGCCGGATCCCAGTGTGGAAATGCACCGCACGTTCCGGCCGGTGCAGGGCGAAGTGCCGAGCCCGATCAATCCGCCGTCGGGATGCGTATTCCATCCGCGCTGCACCATCGCGGTAGCAGGTTGCAAGCAGGCGCGGCCGGAATTGCGCGAAGTGCTGCCTGGCCATTTCGTGGCGTGCAGTGAAGTTCGACGATGCTGATACTGTCATTGCGCGGGGCGTAGCGACGAGCAATCTCGAAGTCAGTGGCACGAACGACGCGGCCCCACTGGAACGAGATTACCTGGTCGCCGCGCTGCTCGCCAAGAACACCGAAGGGACGAACCGACCGATGCGATTAGCCGTGACCGCGATATTATTGGGAGCCGCATTATTGGGAGCCGTGCTGGCGACACCTGTGCTGGCCGCCGACGAACCGAAGCACGGCGGCACCCTGACTTACCTGATTCCAGCCGATGCGCCGCCAAGTTTCGATGGGCACCGCGAGACGACCTTCGCCACGGTGCATTCGGCCGCACCGTTCTACAGCGTACTGATCCGGGTCAATCCGGACAATCCATCGTCCACCACCGATTTCGTCTGCGATCTGTGCACCGAGATGCCGAAGCCGACCGATGACGGCAAGACCTGGACGTTCAAGATCCGCGACGGCGTGAAATGGCATGATGGCGTACCGCTGACTGCCGCCGATGTGGCGGCAACCTGGCAGGACATCGTCCATCCGCCCGCGGGCGTGACGAGTGCGCGCGAAAGCTACTACATCATGGTGGACTCGATCGAGGCACCCGATGCGTCGACCGTGGTGTTTCATCTGAAGTTCGCCACCGGCGCCTTCCTGCCCGCGCTGGCTGATCCGTTCGCCTGGATCTACAAGAAGGCGACACTCGACAAGGATCCGCACTGGTACGAAAAGAACATCCTTGGCAGCGGCCCCTTCAAGTTCGACGGATACGAGGTCGGCCAGTCGATCAAGGGCGTGCGCAATCCCGACTACTATCATAAGGGACTGCCCTATCTGGATGGGTTCGTTGCGATCTATGCGCCCAAGGAGAATGTGCGGGTGGACGCGATCCGCAGCGACCGCGCGCAGATGGAGTTCCGCGGCCTGCCTCCCGCGGCGGAGGACCAGCTTCGCAAGACGCTGGGCGACAAGCTGGCCGTGCAGACCAGTGACTGGAACTGCGGCAACATGATCACGATCAATCATGCGAAAAAGCCGTTCGACGATGCACGTGTCCGTCGCGCGCTGGTGCTGGCGATCGACCAATGGCACGGCGCGCCGGGTCTTTCCAAGGTGGCGAACGTGCGCACGGTCGGCGGCCTGGTGTTTCCGGGATCGCCGCTTGCGGCAACCAAGGATGAACTGGAACAGATCGCCGGTTACTGGCCCGATATCGAGAAGTCTCGCGCCGAGGCGAAGCGGCTGCTGAAGGAGGCGGGCGCGGAGGGGCTGAGCTTCGAGCTGCTCAACCGCAACGTATTCCAGCCGTACGGCTATGTCGGCACATGGATCATCGACGAATGGAGCAAGATCGGACTGCACGTGACGCAGAAGGTCGAACCGACCGGCCCGTGGTACGACGAGATGCGCAGCGGCAATTTTTCCGTCGTGCTGGAAGCCAATTGCCAGGGCGTGGTGAATCCGCTGCTCGATGTCGGCAAGGTGCTGCCGCACTCGGTCTATACCGAGAATTACGGCAACTACCAGGACCAGCCGGAGATCGATCTCTACCAGCGAATGATCCACGAGACCGACTTCACCAAGCAGCGCGCGCTGATGCGGGATTTCGAAAAATACGTGCTGGATACCCAGGCGCATGCCTTTGTGATGACGTGGTGGTACCGCATCGTGCCATATCGGGCGTACGTGAAAGGCTGGAAGATCAGTCCCAGCCATTTCCTCAATCAGGACCTGGCGACGATCTGGCTGGACAAATAGGACGCTGATCGATGTACCAGTACATTGCAAAGCGCGTACTGCTGGTAATTCCAACGCTGTTCGGCGCCGCGGCGTTGGTGTTCATACTCATGCGCCTGATCCCCGGCGACATCTGCGTAGTCCGTCTTGGCGCCGGCGGCGGGCGCTTCGACGAGCATGCCATCAACCTGTGCCACGCCGAGAACGGCATGGATCGACCGCTGATCGTGCAGTTCCTGAGCTTCGTCTGGGGATTCTGCCACTTCGATTTCGGTATCTCGATGTGGTCAGGCAAGCCGGTCTCGCTGGAAATCCTTACGCGCGTGCCGATCTCGCTTGAAATCGCGTTGCTTGCCACGGTCATCGCCATATTGATCGCAATTCCACTCGGCACCATCTCGGCCCTGAAGCAGAACACCTGGATCGACGTGCTGGTCCGCACGGTCGCGATTGGCGGGATCGCCACGCCGTCGTTCTGGTTAGGCATCATATCCATTCTGCTCGTGCTGGATGTCACCAACGCGATCACCGGCACACCATGGATGCCGCCGATCGAGTACGTGCCGATCTGGCAGGACCCGGTGCGCAATCTGGAGATGGCTTTCCTGCCCGCTGTCACCGTCGGCTACCGCTATGCCGCGGTCAGCATGCGCATGACGCGATCCGCCATGCTGGAGGTACTGCGCGAGGATTACATCCGCACCGCCCGCGCCAAGGGTCTGGTCGAGAAGCTGATCATCAATCGCCACGCACTGAAGAACGCACTGCTGCCAGTGGTGACGGTGATCGGCATCGAGTTCGCGTTCCTGATCGGTGGACTGGTGGTGACGGAGCAGGTGTTCAACCTGAACGGCATCGGCCGGCTGTTCGTGCAGGCGGTGCAAAACCAGGACTATACACTGACCCAGGCGCTGGTGATGCTGACCGTCGCCATCTTCGTGCTGACCAATCTGGTCGTCGATCTGTTCTATGCGTGGCTCGATCCACGCATCCGCTTCGCCTGAGGGAAGCTGCATCATGTCGACCACATCGCACAGTGACATTGCCGTGCCGGCCATTGCGGACGACGAGGAACAGATTCGACGTTCGATCTGGCAGACGACACTGCATTTCTGCCGCCGCGAACCGCTCGGCGCATTCGGCATGCTGATCGTGCTGATTATAGCCTTCGCCGGCTTCACCGCTGAATTGATTGCACCATACAGCCCGACATCGAACGATTTCGCCTCGATGACAGAAGCGCCGAGTTGGACGCATCTGTTGGGCACCGACCAGTTCGGTCGCGACCTGTTGTCGCGCATCATCTTCGGCGCGCGCACCGCCCTGATCGTGGGATTGAGCTCTGCCATTGTCGGTGGCGTTGCCGGTCTGGTGCTGGGCGTGGCCAGCGCCTACTTCGGCGGCAAGCTGGACCTGGTCTTCCAGAGAATTTTCGACGTGGTGATGGCGTTTCCGCTGATCATCATGGCTTTGGCCATGGTTTCGATCTTCGGCACTGGCATGCACAATGTGATCATCGCGATCACCATCCCGCTGATCCCACGCTGCGCGCGCGTGGTGCGATCGAGCGCGCTGGCAATCCGCGAGATACCGTATGTCGATGCGGCGCGCGCCTGCGGCTACAGCCACGCACGCATTATCCTGCGCCACATGGTGCCGAACGTGATGGCGCCGTTCCTGATCATGCTGACGGCATTCGTCGGCCAGGCAATTCTGGCCGAAGCATCGCTGTCGTATCTGGGTCTCGGTGTGCAGGAGCCAACGCCGGCGTGGGGGCTGATGCTGCAAGGCGGCGCGGAGGAATACGCATCGACAGCGCCCTGGATCGCGATCTTCCCGGGTCTGGCGATCGCCCTGACCGTGTTCGGCGTCAGCCTGTTCGGCGACGCGCTGCGCGACGTGCTGGACCCGAAGCTGCGCGAACGGTGAGGCAACATGTGGCACCATTGTCAGGTGTCACCCGTCGCCTCATGACTCGCGGCACTTGATCATGCGCAGCGGTGTATAGGTCAGCGCCACCGAACCGTCCTGCTTCACCACCCGATTGCGCGTCCGCACCAGTCCCCTGCCCGGCCGATTGCGTGACAGCCGAGCTTCTATGACATCGCATTCCACATGGATCGTGTCGCCGGCAAACACCGGCCTCTCCACGTTGAAGTCCATATGCAGGAACGCATACCCCGTATGCTGCATGGTGGACTGCACCAGCAATCCCTCGGCGAAACAATAACTCAGAGCGGCTGGCGCAAGTCGATCCTTGATGTCGGATTCCTCGCGCAGGAATTCCGTGTTGGTGAACAGCACTTCCACCATACCGGTGCAATTGACGAAGTTGGTAATATCCGCCTCTGTCACCGTGCGACCGATGGTGCGAAACTGCCGACCAACCGGCAGATCCTCAAAGTAGAAGCCCAGGCCTACGGTTTCCATCATCGCCTCCCTCAATCGCCCTGGAACACCGGCCGCTGTCCGGCAACGAACGCCTGATAAGCACGACCGAAATCCTTGGTCCGCATGCAGATCGCCTGCGCCTGCGCCTCCGCCTCGATCGCCGCATCGATCGACATGTCCCACTCCTGGTGGATGCAGCGCTTGGTCATCGCGTGTGCGAAAGTCGGTCCCGTCGCCAACGATGCGGCCATTGCATGCGCCTCGGCCCGCAGTGCATCCGATGCGCACAGCCGATTGAAAAAACCCCAACGTTCCGCTTCAGTACCGTCCATCGCTCGGCCGGTGTACAGCAACTCCGCCGCGCGTCCGGCGCCAACGATGCGCGGCAGGATATTGCACGCCCCCATGTCGGCGCCGGCAAGACCAACGCGCACGAACAGGAATGCGACCTTGCTCGCTGCCGTGCCAAGACGCAGGTCGGACGCCATCGCGATGATCGCGCCCGCCCCCGCGCAGATGCCATCCACCGCCGCCACGATCACCTGCGGGCAGGCGCGCATCGCTTTCACCAGTTCGCCGGTCATGTGCGTGAAGTCGAGCAGTCCCTGCATGTCGTCGGCTTCCTGCATGCGCACCAACGGGCCGATGATTTCGTGCACATCGCCGCCAGAACAGAAATTGCCGCCAGCGCCGGTGATTACCACGGCCTTCACCGAGTTCGCGTGCGCCAGCGCGTGAAACGTGTCACGCAGTTCCGCGTAGGACTCGAACGTCAGCGGATTCTTCCGCTCCGGCCGGTTGAGCGTGATGGTCGCCACCTTGCCGTCCATCGACCAAAGGAAATGCTGAGGATGGAACTCTGTGAAATCGATCCGGCTCGTGTCATGCGGTGAAACCATTGGCTGTATCCATGCTGGTTGCGTTGCCTGTCTACCACTGTCGGTGCGAGGAGCGCGGCGCCGCGCACTCCGACCGAGATTGCCGCGTCGCCGCGCTCCTAACAAGAAAGAGCTGCCCCCGCCGGGATCGGCAAGCCGATCGCCGCGGCGCACGGTGAGCGGGGTACTGGAACGACCCGATTTCGCTGCCATGGATGCCATGCTCGATCTGATCCAGACTCTGGGCCGGCCGTATCGGCTGCGCGACGTCGGCATA
>DATKFJ010000076.1:0-4094 GCA_035511435.1 Acetobacteraceae bacterium
CGCTATCGAGCGTGCGGCTGCCGGGTGAGGCAAATGCCATCGCGTTGGCAGGAATGTCTGCGTGCGTTGGCCGCAATCGCTCACGTGGCGGACGGAACCAAGTGTCGGATTTCGACCGCTAGGGACCGGACGCGTCAACGCAGCCGCAGTTTCACGCAGCCAGTGGAACAGAACCCACGCGGTTGCGTAGTAGGTCCCGAGCATCCGATGCAATCGGTGTGATGACGTCGATTTCTTGCTCGACGCCATCAGTGCAGCGGCCAGAACCCGCTTGGACAGCGGCACTTTGGACCGTTCTATGAACATCTGGCAGAACAAACACGACCGCTTGAACGCCCGCGTGTAACCGCAGGAAAACCCGCGTGTAAACGCAGAAAAAGTAGAATCTGCCATGCCGCATATGATAGGAAACCAGCGGCATATGGTAGGAAACCAGCGGCGGTCAGGCTCGTTTGTTGTGGTGGCAGGGCTTTCGCCACGCCGCGGCCACGCCCGCCGGCATTGAATTGATGCACCGCATTCGCAAGGGCCAGTTCGGACTACGCCGTCTGTCTGTTCAAGTTCGAACTGCGTCCGCAATTTGGCACGCGGTGCTGGCAGCCTGAAGTCTCCACACGCATCGGGGACGCGCTTGTCTGTGCTACCTAGTTGCACCGGAGCACTCCAGGAGACACGTGATGAAACCCGGCCATCTGACGCGGCGGGCCACGCTGGTCACTCTACTGAGCACGCTTGCAGCCGCCGCACCCGCCGCCACCACGGACATCACCTTGCTCAACGTGTCTTACGATCCGACACGGGAGTTGTATCGTGATATCAATCGAGCGTTCGCCCTCGCATGGCAGGCCAAGGCTGGGCAGCGCGTCACAATCAACCAATCGCACGGCGGCTCCGGCGCCCAGGCCCGTGCGGTGCTGGACGGGCTGCAAGCCGACGTGGTGACGCTGGCACTGGCCGCGGACATCGATGCCTTGGCGAAGCGCGGTATACTCGCCCGCGACTGGCAGCAGCGGCTGCCAGACAATGCCTCGCCGTACACCAGCACGATCGTGCTGCTGGTGCGCAAGGGCAACCCCAAGGACATCCATGACTGGCCCGATCTGCTGAAGCCGGACGTGGCGGTGATCACGCCGAACCCCAAGACGTCGGGCGGTGCACGCTGGAATTTTCTGGCTGCGTTGGCCTGGGCGCAGCGTCAGCCGGGTGGTACCGACACATCGGCCGAGGCCTTCATGCATGCGCTGTTCCACCAGGTGCCGGTTCTGGACACCGGTGCGCGCGCGGCCACCAACAGCTTCGCCCAGCGCGACCTCGGCGACGTGCTTCTGGCCTGGGAAAACGAAGCATGGTTGGCTCGCAAGGAGTTCGGCGCTGACGCTTTCGAAATTGTCTATCCTTCGCTCAGCATACTCGCCGAACCGCCGGTGGCAGTGGTCGACAGCGTGGTGGACAAGCGCGGAACGCGTGACGTGGCGCAGGCCTATCTCGAATTCCTCTATACGCCCCAGGGGCAGGATATTGCAGCACGCAACTACTACCGCCCGCGCGATCGGTCGGTGGCGGCCAAATACACTGAACGCTACCCGGCGCTGAATCTCGTTACGATCAAGGATTTTGGCGGCTGGGACGCGGCTCAGGCGAAATATTTCGCCGATGGCGGGATGTTCGACCGCATTTACACGCCGGGAAAATGACATCAGCACAACGCTCCGCCCTTCCGGGCTTCGCCCCGGCCCTGGGAATCACGCTTGCCTGGGTCTCCCTGATCGTGCTCCTGCCAATGGTCGCGCTTGTGCTGCGGCCGTGGGAACTGGGCCTGGCAGGTGTGTGGCACTCGGTTACCGAACCGCGCGTGCTGGCGGCGCTGAGACTGAGCTTCGGCGCAGCGGCGTTGGCGGCCGCGATGAATGTTCCGTTCGGCCTGCTGGTCGCCTGGGTCATGGTCCGCTACCGCTTCGCTGGCCGCAATCTGGCGGACTCGTTGATCGACATGCCGCTGGCGCTGCCCACCGCGGTTGCCGGCATCGCACTGACCGCGCTGTTTGCCCCGAAGGGCTGGATCGGTGCCTGGCTGGCGCCGCTGGGCATCAAGGTTGCCTACACGCCGTTGGGCATCCTGGTGGCGCTGATCTTTGTCGGCCTGCCCTTCGTCGTACGCACGTTGGAGCCAGTCATCATGGACCTGCCGCTGGAAGCCGAGGAAGCCGCCGCGACACTCGGCGCTACCCGCGCGCAGACGTTACGCCGGATCGTACTGCCGGCGCTGGCTCCCGCCATGCTGGCCAGCTTCGCGGCCGCATTGGCCCGCGGTGTCGGAGAATACGGCTCGGTGATCTTCATTGCAGGCAACATGCCGATGGTCAGCGAGATTGCGCCGCTGCTGATTGTGATCCGGCTGGAACAGCTCGACTACGCCGGCGCCGCTGCACTGGGCCTTGTGATGCTGCTCGCGTCGTTCAGCATTTTGTTGCTGCTGAACCTGCTGCAGAGACGCATGGGTGGGCGAACGCGATGAGCCATGCCCAGGTCGCGTCGCATGCCCTGCCGGAAGCCACACGCGAACGGCCCACGACCCGGTTGCTGCTGACCGCGTTTACCATCCTGCTTCTCGTGCTGTTGCTGCTGCTGCCACTGGTGGTGATATTTGCGCAGGCACTGTCGCACGGGTTCGGTGCGATGGGCGATTCGTTGGCCGACCCGGATGCTATCGCCTCGATCGAGCTGACCTTGCTGGTGGCTGCGGTCAGCGTCCCGCTGAACACAGTGTGTGGACTTGCTGCTGCCTGGTGTATCGCTCGATTCCGCTTCCCGGGCCGCAGCCTCCTGATCACGCTGATCGAGCTGCCCTTTTCAGTGTCGCCCGTGGTCTCCGGATTGGTGTGGGTCTTGCTGTTCGGCGCCAACGGCTGGTTTGGCCCGATGCTCGACCGTATCGGACTGCGCATCATATTCGCCGTACCAGGGCTGATCCTCGCCACCGTGTTCGTCACACTCCCGTTCGTCGCCCGCACGCTGATCCCGCTGATGCAGGAGCAGAGTCCCGCCGAGGAGGAAGCAGCCATCACATTGGGCGCCGGTTTCTGGCAGATGTTCTGGCGGGTCACACTGCCCAACGTGCGGTGGGGCTTGCTCTACGGCGTGCTGCTGTGCAACGCCCGCGCCATGGGCGAATTCGGTGCAGTCGCGGTCGTGTCGGGGCATGTGCGCGGCCAGACCATGACCATGCCGCTGCAGGTAGAGGCGCTGTTCAATGACTACGACTGGGTCGGCGCCTTCACGATCGCCGGTCTCCTGTCGTTGCTCGCGCTGCTCACGCTGGCTGTCAAGGCCGCGCTCGAATGGCGAATTGGCGACCGCAGCGGAGCGCTGCTGTGACCGTCGAGTTGCACGAAGTGTGCCGCGCCTTCGGCGGCGTTACCGCACTCGATCGGGTCACTCTGTCGGTGGCCACCGGTGAGTTTGTGGCGCTGCTCGGGCCGTCGGGATCGGGCAAGACCACGCTGCTGCGGGTGCTCGCGGGCCTGGAATTCGTAGACTCCGGGAACGTGATGATCGGCGGGCGATCGATGCATGGCGTGCCGGCGCGCGAGCGCGGCGTCGGATTCGTGTTCCAGCACTACGCGCTGTTTCGCCACATGACCGTTGCCCGCAACGTGGCGTTTGGGCTGGAGGTGCGCCCGCGACATCACCGGCCACCGCCTCGCGAAATCCGTGCCCGCGTACAATCCCTGCTCGAGATGATGGGCATTGCCGAACTCGCGGACCGCTACCCGGAGCAACTGTCGGGCGGGCAGCGGCAACGGGTAGCGCTTGCACGCGCTCTGGCAATCGAGCCCGCGGTGCTGTTGCTGGATGAGCCCTTCGGCGCACTGGATGCCAAAGTGCGCAAGAGTCTGCGCGTTTGGCTCCGCGATCTGCACGACCGCATGGGGCTGACCAGCATCTTCGTCACGCACGACCAGGCAGAGGCGATGGCAATGGCTGATCGGGTGGCAGTGCTGCGGTCGGGGCGTATCGAGCAGGTGGATATTCCGAGCAAGCTGTATGCCGAGCCAGCCAGTACCTTCGTTCAAGAGTTTCTCGGCGACCTTCTG
>DATKFJ010000077.1:0-11379 GCA_035511435.1 Acetobacteraceae bacterium
TCGCGGGCCAGCCGGCGCAGCAACGCCGCATCGTAGTCTGGACGCAACGCGATCGGCTGACGCATGGCGAACCTCCTCTGTCCGCCAGACTTGAATCAGATCAACACCGCGTCGGGGAATCCCTCAATGAGTCACCGTGAGCGAGTTTCAGTATAAGCCCGCATGCCAGCCGCGCCACAAACGAGCCTACACGGGCCGGTTCCAGCCCCTGCCCCGGCCGATCGCTGCGTTGCCGAACCGCTGACGCAGCGCGTCGATCGCGGCCTGGGTGGCGGCGCGACGTGGCGTCTCGGTATCCGCCAGATCGCCGCGGTCGGCTTCCGCCAACGGCAGCAGCGGATTGGCGCCGATGCCGATCAGCCGGAACGCGATGCCGGTCGCTTCCCGCGCCAGCAGCACGCAGCCAGCGTCGAACAGGCGATCGGGCAGCACCGTCGGGCTCGGCAACCGCGCGGCGCGCGAGCGGATAGCGAAGTCGGTGGTTTTCAGCTTCAGCACGACGCCGCCCGCGGCCAGTTCGTTCTCCTTCAGCCGCCGCGCCAGTTTCTCCGCCAGGCGCCACAGATGCGACTGAAGGTCAGGCACACTCGTCAAATCGCTACTAAAGGTGGTCTCCGCGCTGATCGACTTGGTCTCGCGCGCCGGATCGACCCGGCTGTCGTCTTCGCCGCGCGCGCGCCGCACCAGCGCAGGTCCGTCATCGCCCAGCCGCCGCCTGGCGTCGCGGTCGTCCAGCGCCTGTAGGTGGCCGAGCAGGGTGATGCCCTGCGCGGCGAGCCGGCGCGCGAGCGTAGGGCCAACGCCCGGCAGCAGCCGCACCGACTCCGGCGCCAGCAGCGACGCCGCCTCGGCCGCGCCAATCACCGCGAAGCCACGCGGCTTGTCGCGGCCGGCGGCGATCTTCGCCATCAGGCGGTTGGCCGCCAGCCCGATCGACACGGTGACGCCGACAACCTGTTCGACCTCGCGCGCGAACCGCGCCAGTACGACAGCGGGCGGCGCGCCGTGCAGCGCCTGCGTGCCCGCAAGATCCAACGCCGCTTCGTCGATCGACAGCGGCTGCAGCAGCGGCGTCAGCGTCGCCATCATGGTGCGGATCTGGCGCCCGACCTCGACGTATTTGGCGAAGTCGGGACGGATCACCACGGCGTCGGGACACGCCTTCAGCGCCTTGAACATCGGCATGGCGCTGCGCACGCCATAGATGCGCGCAACGTAGCACGCGGCGGTGACCACACCACGCACACCGCCGCCGACGATAACGGGCTTCGCCGCCAACTCCGGCCGGTCGCGCTTTTCAACGCTGGCGTAGAACGCATCGCAATCGACATGCGCGATGGTCAGGTCGAACAGTTCGGGATGCGCGATGATGCGCGAGCCGTCGCATGCCACGCATCGGGTCGGCGGTGCCTGATCGCGGACCACAGCAAGACAATCGCGACACAGCGCGGGCATGTCAGCGTGCCGATGGGTGACGCGTGACGACACCCATCACGCAGTTCACGCTGGCCATAACCATGCCGCGCCGCGCACGCCGGACGAATCGCCGTGCTTGTTGCGCACGATGGGCGTTTGCACGAAATCGCTGAACACATAGCGCCGCACCAGCGGCGGCAACACGCCGTACAGGCGATCCATGTTCGACAGCCCGCCACCCAGCACGATCACGTCGGGATCCAGCAGGTTGACAACCTGCGCCAGCCCGCGCGCCAACCGGTCGGCGTGACGATCGAGCGCCGCCTGCGCCCGCGCTTCGCCGGCTGCGGCACGTGCCGGGATCGCCGAAGCGTCGTGCGCATCCGGCCCATCGCAATCGCGTGCCAGCGAGGGGCCGGCGACCCAGGTCTCCAGGCAGCCCCAATGACCGCACCAGCAATGCTGCCCCGGCAGTTCATCCAGCCGCGGCCACGGCAGCGGATTGTGGCCCCATTCGCCGGTGACGCGGTTGCGTCCATGCATCACCTTGCCATCGACCACGACGCCGCCACCGCAGCCAGTACCGAGGATGACGCCGAACACCACGCCGTGGCCGACGCCGGCGCCGTCAATCGCTTCGGACAGCGCGAAGCAGTTGGCGTCGTTGTCCACCCGCACCTCCCGACCCAGCAGGTCGCTGATCTCGCGGTCGAACGCATGGCCGTTCAGCGCGATCGAGTTGGCGTTCTTTATCAGTCCGGTGACCGGGCTGATCACGCCGGGAATGCCGATGCCGACCGTCGCGGCGACGCCGAGTTGCGCTTCCGCGTCCCGCACCATGCCGGCGATACCCTCAAGCGACGCGCGGTAACCGTGCGGTGTGTCGATCCGATGCCGCAGCCGCTCGCTGCCGTCCGGTCCGAGGACCACGATCTCGATCTTGGTGCCGCCGAGGTCGATGCCGATGCGATGCTGGGTCATGGCACATGCTGTCGTTGCGAGGAGATGCGGTAATGAGCGCGCCGAAGCGGTAGTGGGTCTGCTGGCCGGCGCTCAAAGTGAAGGCGCATGGAACGGGGTGCGAATGGATCGGCCCCAAGCATCACGAGAGGGACAGCCATGGAGTAGTATGCCGGGTTCGACGTTTCATTGGAACAGAGCCGTGTGCGTGATGGCCGCGATTACGCGGTGTGCCGGCGCCCGATGACGGTGCCGGGTGTCGGGGCGGTGGTGGTGCTGAGCTTCAAATCAGCCGTGGACGAGCCCGGCCGGTTCCGATCGTCGAACACGCTGGGGGCGCATTTTGGCCTGACGCCGCGGCGCCACCGTAAGACCGATATCACAGGCTCTATCAGCCCGCTGGAGGACGGCCCGGAAGTCGCTGCCATCCACCAACATGCGATGCAGCACGGTGGCCAGCTTGCGGGCCAGCGCCACCTTGGCCCGCTGCATCCGCGACGCGTGGCCACCTCCATCGCCCAGCGCTGTCAGGCCGCAGAACCTCGGCGAGCGCTTGAGCATCACCTGCGCCGCCTCATGCGGCCGCCTCGCACGCGCAATGACATCATGCTGGCCGGTGCAATTCCGCGCGCGCGCGCGTCACGGTGCGAACGCCACGCTTGAACACCGCCAATGGATGACAGATCTCCGCCACGGCCTGCTCCGGCGTTGTCGCGTCCAGCACCACGATGTCCGCCGGATTACCCACCGCGATGCCGTAATCCTTCAGGTTCATTAGCCGCGCCGAACGCTCGGTCAGCATCGCGAAGCAGTCGCGCAGACGTGGCGCCTGGCCGATCTGGCAGATGTTGGCTTGCAAATTTGCCATCCGCAGCAGCGAGCCATCGCCAAACGGCGTGAACGGGTTGAGCACGTTGTTGGTGGACAGGGAGCAGTTCACGCCATGCTCGACCAGCAGGTTCACGTCCGCCACACCGCGGCGCACGTTGTATTCCTGGTCGCGCCCCATCATGAACAGCTCGGTCGCCGGCAGAACCGTCACCGCCACACCGGCATCGGCAATCCGCCGTGCCAGCGCGCGTAGATCGGCAATCGGCATGGTCGACAGCTTGCACATATGGCCGACCGCTACGCGACCGCCGAGGCCATACTTCTCGGTGAGTTCGCACACCAGATGTATGTCCATCTCATCCGGCGAATTGCCGGAGTCGAGATGCATGTCGATATCCACATCGAACTCGCGCGCCAGATCGAACACCCGATGGACCTGGCCAGTGTGGTCCCGATCGTAGTTCGGCGCCGCGCCTACCACCTTGGCGCCGCGCTTGAGTCCCTCGACCAGCAGCGCGTCCGCTCGCGGGTTGTCGGTCAGCCCCTCTTGCGGAAACACGCAGACCTCGATGTCGATCGCCCAGGCATAGTCGCGCCGCAGCGCGTCGATCGCGTCGAAGCTGCGCATCTCCACGCCGCCATCCAGCTCCAGATGCGTGCGCATCCGCGTGGCGCCGTGCTTGATGCATTTTTCCAGCGTTCGACTGGCACGTTGGTACACATCCTGTACCGAGAACGTATGTTTCACCGCGGCCACCCGCTGCATCGAGTTGGCCTGCCGCCCGCTCTCCGGCGCGCAGCGGTCGATGATGTTGGATTTGTCCAGGTGGATATGTGTTTCGACCATGCCGCCGCAGGTCAGACAGCCATCCGCGTCGAACACCGGACCATCACCATGCAATGCGGGTTCGATCGCGACGACGCGACCGGCCTGGACACCGATATCCATCGGTGGCGCTTCCGGGTCGTGCGACAGCCTGGCATTGCGGACGATCAGGTCCATCACCGTTTCTCCTGCGTTGCCGCGATGCTGGCGCGACACAGGCAGCGGCGCAACCCTCGCGTTCCGCGAGGCGACGGCCTACGGCGTCCGCGGCACAACGTTCCAGATGCCCTCGGCATATTCGCGAATCGCCCGGTCTGAGGAGAACCACCCCATTCGCGAGGTATTCAGCACACTCGAACGCCACCAGGCGCGGCTGTTCTGCCAGCGCTCAGCCACCAGCGCGTGCGTCGCGACGTACGCATCGAAATCAGCGGTGACCAGAAAATGGTCGTGGTCGGTCAAAATGTCGACCAGCTCGCGGTAGCGGTGCGGATCGTCGGGCGAGAACACGCCCGAACCGATAGCGTCCAGCACAGCCTGCAACTCTGGTGATGCAGCGATGGTTTCCCGCGCGCTCAACCCGTTGCGACGACGCTCGACGGCTTGCTCCGCCGTCAGACCGAAGATGAAGATGTTGTCGTCGCCCACCCGTTCCAGGATTTCGATGTTGGCACCGTCCAGCGTGCCGATGGTCAGCGCGCCGTTCAGTGCCAGCTTCATATTGCCGGTGCCCGACGCCTCCATCCCAGCGGTGGATATCTGCTCCGACAGATCGGTGGCCGGAATGATCGCTTCCGCCAGGCTGACGTTGTAGTCCGGCAGGAACACCACCTTGAGCAATCCGCGTACCGCCGGATCGGCGTTCACCACGCGTGCCACGTCATGCACCAGCTTGATGATCAGCTTTGCCCGATGGTAGGTGGCTGCCGCCTTCCCGGCGAAGATCTTCACCTGCGGCGCCCAGTCGTGCGTCGGCTGTGCACGCATCGCATTGTACAGCGCGATGGTTTGCAGGACATTCAGCAACTGCCGCTTGTATTCATGAAAACGCTTGATGTGCACGTCGAACAGCGCCGCCGGGTCAAGCTTGATGCCCACCGTGTCAGCCGCCAGGCGCGCCAGCTTCACCTTGTTGATGCGACGAATGGCAACCAGGCTGTCGTGCAGTCCGGCATCGTCCGCGTGCGCGGCAAATTCCTCCAGCATGAGCGGATCATCCAGCAGGCGCGGCCCAACAACATCGACCAACAGCCGCGTCAGACCGGGGTTTGCCTCGAACAGCCAGCGGCGGAACGTGATGCCGTTCGTCTTGTTAACGATCCGATCGGGATACAGCGTGTGCAGGTCGCGAAACACCGTCTGCCGCAGCAGCTCGGTGTGCAGCGCGGAAACGCCGTTCACCTTGTGCGAACCCAGAAAGGCCAGCGTGCTCATGCGCACCCGGCGTCCGCCGGCATCGTCGATCAGCGACACCGATTGCAGCGGTGGGATGTCGCTTCGCCCGGAGTTGCGCAGGCCATCGAGATGCACGCGGTTGATCTGGTGGATGATCTGCATGTGACGCGGCAGCAGGCGCTCGATCTGCGCAACCGGCCAGCTTTCCAGCGCCTCCGGCAGCAGCGTGTGGTTGGTGTAGGAGGTCGTGTCGGTGGTGATGCGCCACGCGTCCTCCCACGGCACTTCGTGCACATCGACCAGCAGCCGCATCAACTCGGCTACCGCGATCGCCGGATGCGTGTCGTTCAGGTGGATCGCCGCCCTGTCGGCGAGCGTGCGGATGTCGCCGTGCTGGTCCAGATGGCGATCGACAATGTCCTGCAGCGACGCGGAGGTAAAGAAATACTCCTGACGCAGACGCAGTTCCTGCCCTGCGGTGTTTTCGTCACTCGGATATAGCACCTGCGATATCGCATTCGCTCGCGCGCGTCCGGCCAACGCGCCGACATGGTCGCCCTGGTTGAATGTATCGAGACGCAAGGGATCCGCCGCCCAGGCTGACCAAAGCCGCAACGTGTTGGCATAATGGCCGCGCCAGCCGACGACGGGTGTGTCGTAGGCGACGGCGGCAACCGTCTCACCTGGTCGCCAGATGCAACTTGTGGCGCCATCGTCGGCGGTGCGTGTCTCCACCGTGCCGCCGAAGCCGACCGTCACGTGCACGTCGGGCCGGGCCACTTCCCAGGGATTGCCGAACGCCAGCCAATTCTCCGGATACTCCTTCTGCCAGCCGTCTTTGATCACCTGACGGAACAGCCCATGGTCATAACGGATGCCATAGCCGTGGGCGGCGATGGACAGGGTGGCCATGCTCTCCATGAAGCAGGCGGCGAGTCGGCCAAGGCCGCCATTGCCGAGTGCGGCGTCGGGTTCAAGCTCGCGCAGCCGGTCGAAGTCGACGCCCAGTTCGGCCAGGGCCAGGCGCATTGGTGCGGCCAGGCCAAGATTGTTCAGCGAGTCGAAGAGCAGCCGGCCGATCAGGAATTCGAGCGACAGGTAATAGACCCGCTTGCGTTGCGATGTGAAGTTGGACCGCGTGGATGCCATCCATCGTTCGATGACATGGTCGCGCACCGCGAGTGCGGTTGCGACGAACCAGTCACGGTCGGTGGCGACAATCGGGTCGCGGCCCACGGCATAGATCAGCTTGGCGACCACGCCGCGGCCCAGCGCGGAGATGTCATGGTCTTCCGCCGGAATAGAAATGCGGAACGCATCCGCGCTGGAGATGATCGCCGAGTTCATCCGTCTGCTTTTCGGGAAAGAGTGCGAAGAATCGGTTAACTGCCACCGATCAGGCTAGGAAATCCCGCGTCGCCTGAAGGAACGGTTCCAGCCGGTCGTGATGTACCCAATGGCCCGCGCCGTCCATGCCAAGCACGCGCGCGTCGCTGAAATAGCCGGCGCGACCGTCCTGCGCCGGATCCTTCGCCCAGCTTTCGCGGCCGTGGATCAGTAGTGTCGGGCAGGTGATGCGCGACCACAGATCGGCGATTTCCTCACGCGTCATGTCATAGGGCGGCCAGACGCGGACATAGTTGTCGAACTTCCAGCTATAGGTGCCGTCCTCGTTCTGGTTCACGCCGTGTTGGGTCAGATGCCGCGCCTGTTCGGCTGACAGATGCGGGTTCTCTTCCTGCATGCGGCGCAGGGCGTCCTCGATCGACGCATAGCGTCGCGGCAGCCGCCCGGACAGCGAGCGCTGCTCGTCGATCCAGTCGCGCATGCGTTCGTCGATGGTGGTCCGTGGCTTGGTGCCCGCTGCGCGCGGGGCGGGGCCGAGACCTTCGATCACCACGAGACGGCGGATCGCGTCAGGGTAGATGCCGGCGTAGCGCAGCGCGATGTTGCCGCCGAGTGAATGGGCGATGATGGAGACCGGTGCCAGCACCTGCTGATGGATGAGTTGTGCCAGGTCGTAAATGTAGTTCGCCATCACGTAGTGGCCGGACGCCGCCCAGGCGGAGTCGCCGTGGCCGCGCAGGTCGGGGGCAATGATGTGGTACTGGTCGCGCAGCGCGGCCGCCACCCAGTCCCAGTTGCGGCAATGGTCGCGCCCGCCGTGCAGCAGGAGCAGCGGCGGCGCGGACGGGTTGCCCCAGTCCACATAATGCAGGCGCAGCCGCTGCGAGAAGTAGATGCGCGAGGTTGGGCCGGCCGACTCCATGCTCAGATTTGCCGCCAATGGTTCGATCCCTCGTGACATCCAACGACAGCCTGCAACGCCGGCGCCTGTCCTACAACGGGCGCAGGCCCGCAAGTGATTCGTCTGCAGCACCTGTACCGCTCCGTGGTACATTGCCCGGTCTCGCGCAGCACAGCACAGATAAAACCGCGGTTGCCGTGTCCATGCGGTTCTTCCGGCCGTGTCCCACGCTTGACGGAGTTTGGGGTCACACGAGCCTGGATCGCCAACCTATGACCTGCGCCGTTCGGCAAGTGTGACCTGGTCGGCACTCTATTCGCCAAGACCGATGTTAACGATCAATTAAGCATCTGCTCTAAGTATCAACTTCAGCCCGAGCGGCGCCTCAGGCGCAGTTATCATACAGCGTCGTCGTCGAGCGCAGTGTAAAATGCGGAGCGGCCACACCCATGGCATTCCAGAGCAAATTTGGCGGTTTTTGGATCGACGATGCGGATCACGATTTGGTCGTGAGGAAATTGGCACTCGTCCGCGATCCAACTATTCGAGAGCAGGTCCGTCAGTTCGCTCGCGACGGATACGTCATCATCCGGAACGCGATCGATGAGGCGAGCATAAACGACTATCTCCGTCACTACGAGCGGGCAGCGGATACTGCCGGTGCATTGCAGATCGAGGTGCCGACAAGGGGAGGCAGACAGGACTTCACTCGCGAAAAGAGCCTGATTCCCGGCTCCAAAGTCCTGGACACCGCCATGCTGCTGCAATGCGGTGACGATGTGTGCTTCGCGCCGAAGGCGACGGCATTCCTGCGGGCGATCTTCGAGGACGCTGCGCTGGCGTTTCAGACGCTGCATTTCGAAGTGGGATCGACGCAGGCGATCCACCAGGACACTGCCTACGTTGTGGTGGCGCACGAACCACTAAAGCTGATTGCGAGCTGGATAGCATTGCAGGACGTCGAACCAGGTTCCGGCGAACTTGTCTACTACAGCGGCGGCCATCGCATTCCGGAATATCAATATGCCAACGGCGAATCGAAACACTGGAATGTTCAGCGCGACGGCCAGGAGGTGCATAACGGACATCTCCGTTATCTGAAGGAGCAAATCGCTGCGCGTAAGTTGCCGGAAGGCCGCTTCCTGCCGAAGAAAGGCGACGTCCTGTTTTGGCATGCCGACCTGCCACATGGCGGCAGCCCGATCACGTCGCCGGGGACGCTCAGGCGGTCCCTTGTCACGCACTACTGCCCGAAATCGCTACGGCCGCACTATTGCGATTTCATTCCGATGGACTGGCGTGTTGCAACCGACGCACGGGACGGCAACGCCTTCATGTCACTGTATTATCCACCATCGCGCTTGAGCGCGGAAACTTCAACGGAAGGCCGGTTTGTTTTGACCTGATCTCGCAGGATCATAAAGGCCAGTGGTTTCGGCAGCGCGATCGAGTGAAGTGGGCGAGTGAAGTGGGGCCGATCAGTGACGATTGGACGTCGTGTTCGTCTATCCATGCACCATCGCCGTAGTCACTCGATAGTCCTTGCGGCTTCGCTTTGCCGGCTTGCCTCACGCGATCGGCGGCCGCATCTTGTGCCACTCGGTCCCGCGTTCATACGCCGCGGCAACCCGAAGCACAGTCGCATCGTCGTAATACCGACCGACGAACTGCACTGACACGGGCAGCCCATTGCTTGCCAGCCCCGCCATCATCGCCAACGCCGGATGCCCGGTCACGTTGAACGGCGTGCGTGCCTGGCGCGGATAGGTTCGCAGGGTTTCCGCCGCGTCCTCGATACGGCTTGCCGGGTCCATCGAACTCGCACACAGCAGGATATCGCAATCGCGGAACAGCTCCTCGACCGCCGCGATCATCTGCAAGCGCCGACGCTGCGCGCCGACATAATCGCCGGCATTCATGAACGCGCCAGGCAGCAGCCGCTGGCGCGTGTATTGGCCATAATCGCCGGGACGCGAGCGCAGCCACGGCGCATGAATCGACCAGGCCTCGCTGCACAGGATCACCCGGTTCACCGCGGCGAATTCGTTAAGCGTCGGCAACGAGACCGTGCGCACCTCAGCCCCCTCGGCTTGCAGCACGCGCGCCGCGTCTTCCACCGCCGCGGTCACCTCGGGATGCGCCGGCTTGTCGAGCTCGTGAAAATGCCGGACGAAGCCGACGCGCAGATCGCGCACGCCGCGATCCAGCATGCGGCCGAAATGTCGCGCGCTGGTCGCAGCACTGCCGGGATCGGCCGGATCATGCCCGGCGATCGCATCCAGCAGCAGTGCGTTGTCCGCCACGGTGCGGGTCAGCGGCCCGACATGATCCAGCGTGAATGACAGCGGGAACACACCGCGCCGCGAAACCAGACCATAGGTCGGCTTCAGTCCGACAATGCCGCAGGCACTCGCCGGATTACGCACCGATCCGCCGGTGTCGGAGCCCAGCGCCAGCGGAAACAGCCCCGCGCACACACCGGCGCCGGAGCCCGACGATGAGCCGCCCGGATGATGCTCGGGGTTCCATGGATTGCGCGCCGGTGGGAACGGCAGATCGAAGCTGGGACCGCCGATGGCGAACTCATGGGTGGACAGCTTGCCCAGGATGATCGCGCCGGCCTGCCGCAGCTTCGCCACCGCCACCGAATCCGCCGCCGCAATGTTGTCGAGCAGGATCTTCGAATGGCAGGTGGTCGGCAGGCCGGCGACGTCGAAAATGTCCTTGATGCCGACCGGCACGCCATGCAGTGGCCCGCGTCCGCGCCCCGCGACGATCTCGGCTTCGGCCGCGCGCGCGGCACTCATCGCAGCGTCGGCGTCCAGCCGGATGAATGCATGCAGCTTAGGATCGAGCCGATCGATCCGTGCCAGCAGCGCCGTGAGCAATTCGACCGGCGACAGCTTGCGTGCGGCGAATTGGCGTGCCGCTTCCGTGGCGGTCAGCCAGTGTAGTTCGCTCATAGCCCTGTCCCCGCGCGCATCGGCGGCCAGGGTTCGGCAGCGGGATCGGTGGGATAGGCGATGCCATCCTGGTTCCCAAGCGCCTGTTCGGCAGCTATGGCGACATCGTCCGGAAATTCCGTCAGTGCCTTGTCCAAGCCGGCAGCGCGCGCCAGTTTCGCGACCAGGTCTTTGTCCATTCCGCTCTCCTGTACCCTGACGAGGCAGATCATGCGATCAGTGGCGGACGAACGGAAGCCAAACAAAAAAGGGGCGGTGCGGCTTTTCGCCACACCGCCCAAGGAAGTCGTGCCCAACTAGGGGCGCGACATCGGGGAGGAAACAGGACACCGGCCAGAGCCGGTTCCGTGAGCGGTAATATGGCGGTAAAACATTTACCAAATGGTAACGGCGGCGTGCCTCCCCGCCGATTTTTCGTTCACAATGATCACAATTTCACGAACCTGGAGCGCCCGATGCTCGTTCCGCCCAACCGCACCGGCCCTCTGGTCGGCTTGAAGGTGCTGGAAATCGGCCACTACATCGCCGCACCGTTCTGCACCCGCATCCTTGCCGACCTCGGTGCCGAGGTTATCAAGTTGGAACCGCCCGGAGGCGATCCGTTCCGCGGTTGGGGTGCGGCGGTGAACGGGCACTCGGTGTGGTTCAGCGTGCACGGCCGCAACAAGCTTTCCGTCGTGCTGGACCTGAAGCGCGACCGTGAGACGGTGCTGCGGCTGGCTGCACGCGCGGATGTGCTG
>DATKFJ010000078.1:0-3442 GCA_035511435.1 Acetobacteraceae bacterium
CACTCGTAGTAGACGCGCCACTGCCGGGATCCCGCCTGTGGTGCCGGCAACAAGTACCCGATCCGCCGGCGGATCGCGTGCCCAGGTTGCCGCCTGGGCATTCAGCAATGCCACCTGCCGCGCGGCCGGGTTCATCAGGCCCTGGTCGGCCAGCCAGTTCGGCCAGGCACGGGTGACGATATGGAGGAATTCCAAAGTCCGCGCCCAATGGGCCGCATAGGCTGGATCGGCAGCCTCCGGCAGCCGCTCGGCCAGGTCGATTTCCGCCCGCTCCGCCTCATCCATCAGCGCCGCCAGTTCGGTGCCCAGCATCCAGGCGCGATCGGCGGTGCGCGGCGCCCCATCAGCGCCATTCATCGCCAGGATCAGCCGCGTCAGCGCCGCCAGCCGCTGCGCCGGCTCCACGGCGGGTGGCAGATCGAGCGCACCAGCCAACGTCAGTGGTGCTTCGTCCAACGCACCGAGAGCCGTGATGCGCGGCAACAGCAACGGTCGTCCCCCCGACGCCCGCAGAAAAGCTTCGGCCAGCGACCGCGCGGCACGGCGCGTCGGTAGCAAAATTATGCCCCGAGCCGCCCGCAGCGGTTGATCCGAGCCCGCCAGCCATTCCGCGGCCAGCGCATCCAGGAACGCCACACCGGGAGGGATAGTGAAGAGGTTCAGCGAGTGTCCCCTGTCAGTTGGGCACGCAGGATGGTTTCCGCCTCTGCCAGATCAGCCGGTGTGGAAAGGTGAAACCATAGACCGTCGTGTACCACAGCTTGCAGCCTGCCGGCCGCAATGGCGATGTCCCACGCAGGATTCATGCTGAAGGCGCCACCCGGCGCGCCGGCCAGCAACGCAGGTGCAATGAGCTGCAGGCCGGCATAGATGTAAGGCACCACCTCACGTTCGCCCTGCCGTCGCAGCTTGCCCCACGGATCCACCGCGAAATCGCCCATCCCGACCTCGGCACGCACCTGGAAGGTGCGATGGACAAGCAGCACGCCGTCGAGTCGGTTCGGATCGAATGCTGCGGCCAGCCGGTCGAGCGCCGGACGCGGCCCATCCACCCAGAACGCGTCTCCATTGACGACGAAGAATGGCGCCGGGCCCAATATATCGAGTGCCGCCTTTACCCCCCCACCGGTTTCCAGCAGCGCGATCTCACGGCGGAGGATGGTGCGTGGGGGCCGGTCGTGCCGTGCTGCCAGGTGTGCCGCCACCTGATCGGCCTTCCAATGGGCATTGACCACGACGGTTTGCACGCCGGAAGCCGCCAGGCGGTCGAGCGCGTGGTCGATCAGTGGCTTACCATCCAGAGGCAGCAATGGCTTGGCGGTTCGATCGGTGAGCGGCCGCATGCGGGTGCCGAGACCTGCCGCCAGCAGCATTGCAGTGGTCGGACGCATGGTCATGTCCCGAGGCTCGGCGGATTGCGTCGCTTGGCCGGCGGAATCCAGTGATCCAGCACGGCGGCCAGCGGCGCCGCGACGGGTTCGCGGAGCGCGAGTTCCAGCAGCCGCCAGGTGCGCGGGCCGTGGGCCAGGTAGGCGGGGCGGTCATCGCGGAGGGCCAGGCGGACCCACTGACCCGCCACGCGCAGATGCCGCTGTGCAGCACAGGCGGCATAGGCGGCGCGGAACTCTGCCGGGTCCAGTTCCGGCCGAGTCGCGAGGTAATGTTCGATGGCGTACTCGGCGGCCGCCGCGGGTATGTCACGGCGTGCGTCCTGCAGCAGGGAGGCCAGATCGTAGGCCGGGTGGCCGATCGCGGCACCCTGGAAGTCCAGCACACCGACTCGACGGATGCCAGCCCGTTGCGGCAGCCAGATCAGATTGCCGGCGAAGAAGTCGCGGTGCACGAAGCAGGTTGGGCCGAAGGCAACGGGCCTCAGCATCGTCTCGAGGGCGCTGGCGAATTCCTGCCGTGCGGCAGCCGGTGCGGCGGAGCCGAACATCGCAGGCCACCACCAATCGAACAGCGTCACCAATGCCGTGCTCGCCATGGTCGCGGCATCCCACGATGGCAGCTTGGATGGCGCCGGCGCGCACTGCATCGCCACGAGCGCGTCGACTGCGGCGTCGAACAGCAAATTGATTTGAAACGCCCTCTCCCCTGGAGGGAGAGGTTCGGGGGGAGGGGTTGGTGTCAGGTGGGCCATCCTCGCCCTCCAACCTCGTCGCTCGATCCCCTCCTCACAACGCACAAGGGGAGGGGGCGTGTTGTTCTTCCGCTTCCCCGCCTTATCCATGAACATCGTCATTGACGTCGAAAACAGATCGTCGCCCAGATCCTCCTCCAGCAGCAGACCTTGAGACTCATCGGCCGCTATGATTTCAGGCACCGACATACCAATCGCGGCCAGATGCTCAGCGATACGCACAAACGGCCGAATATCCTCGGGCGGCGGAGCATCCATCAGCACTGCTGGCCGTGGCCCGCCGACCAGCCGCAGATAGCGCCGGAAACTCGCGTCCTGCGCCAATGGCGCGGCCCGCGCTTCCCCGTAGCCATGACGGCTCAGAAACGTGGCGATCATCGTGTCGCGGGTCATGCCATATGATCCAGTCGGTCCGGCCACCCTGACAGCACCGCCCGGCGGCTGTCCGCGCCGGTTGGATGCAGCGCAACGGTCAACGCTTCAGCGGGGCGCAATGGTCCCAGCCGGTCCGGCCATTCGACCAGCACAATACCATTGCGTGCCTCGTCCCAGCCCAATTCGGTCAGTCCGCCTGGCCCCTCCAGGCGCCACAGATCGAAATGCTGCACGACACCAATCCGCGTGTCATAGCTCTGCACCAGCGTGAAGGTCGGGCTGGGCACCTCCAGCGCGGGATCGCCGGTCGCCGCTCGCAGGAACGCCCGTGCGAATGCCGACTTGCCGGCGCCGAGTCCGCCTTCCAGCAAGATCGCATCCCCGGCCCGGGCAAGCGCAGCGACCGTAGCGGCCAGCGCCTCGGTGGCTGCGAGGCTCGGTAGTTCCATCATGCAGGTTGCGGCGGTCGCTGACATGACCCCCAATCTGCCGCACGGCAGGAGTCGCCGACAACTCCGCTCTCCGCTAAGACCCCCCCATGGCGGGCGACATCGAGACGGACGTTGTGATCATCGGCGCAGGGCCGGTCGGCCTGTTCGCGGTGTTCGAATTGGGCATGCTGAAGCTGTCCAGCGTGTTGATCGATGCGCTGGCGGAGGTGGGCGGCCAATGCGCGGCGCTCTATCCGGAGAAGCCGATCTACGACATTCCGGCGCATCCCGCGATCGATGCGGGCGAACTCGTGACACAGCTCGAACGCCAGATCGCGCCGTTTCATGCGCCACGCCTGCTGGGGCGGCGCGTGGTGGGACTGTCAGGTGAACGTGGCGCATTCACTCTGACAACCGACAGCGGCGACACGGTGCGTGCGAAGGCGGTGGTGGTGGCAGCCGGTGGTGGCGCGTTTGGTCCCAACCGTCCACC
>DATKFJ010000079.1:0-6555 GCA_035511435.1 Acetobacteraceae bacterium
TGTCATGCATCACTTGAACTCCGCCAGCCGCGCGACGTAGCGGGCCAGCATGTCTATCTCGATGTTCACCGCGCCGCCGGGCCGCAGCGACCCGAAGCCGGTCATCGTGGCAGTGTGCGGAATGATGTTCACTCCGAAGGTATCGGCCGTAACCTCGTTGACCGTCAACGATACGCCATCCACCGCGATGCTGCCCTTGACCGCGATGAAACGCGAGAGGGCAGGGGGGACACGAAAAATCCAGCGTGTCGAGCCATGTTCCGGATCGGCCGACAACACCTCGGCGACGCCGTCGACATGGCCCGAAACCAGGTGTCCGCCCAGTTCGTCGCCGAGCCGCAGCGAGCGTTCCAGGTTGACCTGTGTGCCGGCCCGCCAGCCTCCCAGCGTGGTCTTGCTGAGTGTCTCGGCCGAGGCATCGGCGGCGAACCAGTCAGCGCCCAGCTCGACCGCCGTCAGGCAACAGCCGGAGCAGCCGATCGAGGCACCGATTGCGATGGAGGCGGTATCCGGCCAAGGGGCGGTGATCGCCAGCCGCATGTCTTCGCCGCTGCCCAGCGGGGCAATGCTGCGGACCGTGCCGAGCGCCGTGACGATACCGGTGAACATTCAGATCCTCATGTCGCCATAACGGCAGTTCTTCCCACTTGAGGGAAAGGGTAAGGGGAGGGGTCTCCATGCCCACGGTTGGTGGGTGTACGGAACCCAGCCCCCTGCCACGTAAGGATGGGAAGAAAATCGCACCGCCGCCGATCGTTCCGAACCGCTCGCGGCCTATGCACTATTCGTCCCTCCGGGTGAACTCGCTCAGCATATCATCGTCGAGCAGCGTCTGGGCGGTGCGGGTGAAACGCGGCATGGCATCAAGCTGCTCGATGCCGAACGCCTGCACTGCTGGCCATGCATCGGCACCCATCACGGCTGGCGCGTGAAACCAGGCGATCCGGTCCACCAGATCCGCCCGCAACAGCGATGCCGCAAGCTGGGCGCCGCCCTCGACCAGCACGCGGGTGAGTCCGGCGTCGCCGAGCGCCCACAGCGCCTGTGTCGGATCGACGCCGACTTCCGCACCGGCCACCTCGACCAGCCGGATTCCGAGGTCGGTGAAGGCATCCCGACGCTCGGGGTCGGCGCCGTTACGGATCAGCATCCAGGTTGGCGTTTCGGCCGCGGTGGCCACCAGCGTGGCGCTGAGCGGCGTGCGCAGATGGCTGTCGGCCACCACGCGGACCAGCCGGTTCGGCCGGTAACCCGGCAGACGGCAAGTCAGCGCCGGGTCGTCCGCCATCACCGTTCCGACGCCGACCATCACCGCATCGTGCCGACCGCGCAGTGCGTGCGCGGCGCGGCGCGCGGCCCGGCCGGTGATCCAGCGGCTTTCGCCCGCCCGCGTGGCGATGCGGCCATCCAGCGTCGAGGCGAGCTTCAACGTGACCAGCGGGCGGCCTTGACGGATGCGCGTCCTGAACCCCGCGGCGACCTCGTCGGCTTCCTCCCGCAGCACGCCTTCCTGGACCTCGATGCCGGCCGCGCGCAGCCTGGCGATGCCGGCGCCGTCGACGCGAGGATCAGGGTCGCGGGTTGCGATCACCACGCGGGCCACGCGGGCACTGATCAGTGCATCGGTGCAGGGTGGCGTGCGGCCCCAATGACAGCAAGGCTCCAGCGTCACAAAGACTGTCGACCCGCTCACGGCCTTGCCCGCAAAGTCCAATGCCGCCGATTCGGCGTGTGGACGACCGCCAGGTGCCGTCACGGCGCGCGCGATCACGCGGCCGTCCTTCACCACGACGCACCCCACCGACGGATTTGGCCAGGTATTGCCAACCCCCCGCCGCGCCAGCGCCAGCGCCGACCGCATGTGGGCGATGTCCTCAGCCTGCGTGGTGCGTGTCGTCTCCGCCATGGCGGGACCTACGTTGCCTCGCCGAGTGAGCCGATGAAGTCCTCGAAGTCCTTGGCCTCGCGAAAATTGCGGTAGACGCTGGCGAAGCGGACATAGGCGACCGGGTCCAGTTCCTTCAGCGTGTCCATCACCAGTTCGCCGATCTGCTTCGACGGGATGTCGCTTTCACCCGATGCCTCAAGCTGGCGCACGATGCCGTTGACGATACGCTCGATACGCTCCTCCTGGATCGGCCGTTTGCGCAGCGCGATGCGGATCGAGCGGGACAGCTTGTCGCGGTCGAATGGCACGCGCCGGTTGTCCGCCTTCACCACAGTGAGTTCGCGCAACTGGGTACGCTCGATCGTGGTGAAGCGCTGGCCGCAGTTGCCGCAGAAGCGGCGCCGGCGGATCGCCCCACCGTCCTCGCTAGGGCGGCTGTCCTTCACCTGGGTGTCTTCGTGGCCGCAGAATGGGCAGCGCATCGTCGCCTACCGTGCGCGATACATCGGGAAGCGGGCGCATAGCGCCTTTACCCTGGCGCCGACCGCTGCCTCCGCAACCGCATTGGCGCCGTCGTTGGAGCGGGACAGGCCTTCCAGCACCTCGTCGATCATCATGCCGATTTCGCGAAATTCCGCCGTCCCGAAGCCGCGCGACGTGGCGGCGGGGGAGCCGAGCCGGACGCCGGAGGTTACCGCCGGCTTTTCCGGGTCGAACGGAATGGCGTTCTTGTTGGCGGTAATGTGGGCGCGCTCCAGGCTGGCCTCCGCCGCCTTGCCGGTGACGCGCTTGGGACGGAGATCGACCAGCATCAGATGGCAGTCGGTGCCGCCGGTGACGATCGCGAGGCCCTGCTGCACGAGCGTTTCGGCGAGCACCCTGGCATTTTCCACCACCGCCTTCTGATAACCGCGGAATTCCGGGCGCAGCGCCTCCCCGAACGCGGCCGCCTTCCCGGCAATGACATGCATCAAAGGGCCGCCCTGCAGTCCGGGGAACACAGCCGAGTTGATCTTGCGGCCGATTTCCTGATCGTTGGCCAGGATCATGCCGCCACGTGGTCCGCGCAGCGTCTTGTGCGTCGTTGTGGTTACCACATGCGCATGCGGCAGCGGGCTCGGGAACAGGTCAGCGGCAACCAGCCCAGCGAAATGCGCCATGTCCACCATGAAATAGGCGCCGACCTCATCGGCAACCTTGCGAATGCGGGCGAAGTCGATGAAGCGCGGATAGGCGGAGCCACCGGCGATGACAAGACGGGGCTTTTCCGTCCGCGCCATGTGTTCCAGTTCGTCGTAGTCGAGCAATCCATCGTCGCGCCGCACGCCGTACTGCACGGCACGGAACCATTTGCCGGACAGGTTCGGTGCGGCGCCATGGGTCAGATGCCCACCGGCCGCCAGGCTCATGCCCAGGATCGTCTCGCCCGGCCGCAACAGTGCCAGCAACACCGCCTGGTTTGCCTGCGCCCCCGAATGCGGCTGCACATTGGCGAACTCGCAGGAAAACAGCAGCTTCGCCCGATCGATCGCGAGCTGTTCCGCCACATCGACATAAACGCAGCCGCCGTAGTAGCGCCGGCCCGGATAACCCTCGGCATATTTGTTCGTCAGCACGGAGCCCTGCGCCTCCAGCACGGCGGCGGAGACGACATTCTCGCTGGCGATTAGCTCGATCCCATCCTGCTGGCGAACCAGTTCGGCGCTGAGGACGGCCGCCAGCTCCGGGTCGGTCTCGGCCAGCGGGGCGCCGAAAAACCGCTGAAGGCTGGCTGCGGGACGCTGTTCATTCATGACCCTGACCACTGACAACTGATCATGTCCTGTAGCATGTGGTCGGTGGCGCACAAACACACGCTATGTAGCGGCAATGCATTTCCGCCATGCAGCCGGGTGGAGTTGCCACGCGCCGCGTTCATCCGCGGTTAGCCGCCGTCATCCACGATATCGGCCATGTCGCAGCGCCGCACTAGGGGAAGTCTCGCCCATGCCCTGGGCATCAATGCGGAGGACGCCGCCTGCGATGCATTGGCCCGGGATGGCTGGGTGGTCCTGGCGCGTCGGGTGCGGACCGAGGCGGGCGAGCTTGATGTGCTGGCCGAAAAAGATGGTCTGCTGGCAATCATCGAAGTGAAGGCGCGCCCGACCTTGGCCGACGCCGCGGTGGCATTGTCGCCTCGTCAGCAGGCGCGCCTGTTGTCTGCCGCCGAGATCGTACTGGCCGCGCATCCGACCTGGGGAGCTAATGGCGTCCGGTTCGATTTGCTGGTGGTCGATGCGGCCGGATCGGTGCGCCGTATTGCCGATGCGTTTAGACTAGAGGGTTAACCCGCGGATTCGGCGTTGCCATCCGCGCCGAAATTCCAAAACTCAAACCAGACGCTCGAATCCGCCGCGAGAGACCCGCCAGTCCCGGCTTGATTCCGAAGCCAGCGGCATCGCACAGGACGAGATCCAACGCAGATGCAAGCAGCAGGTGCTGCACGCTGAACACGCAGATGGCGACGTGCTGAATGATCTATCAGTTGTGCAGCAATGCGGCACCATGGCGTGCATGACATTTCGATACGTCGTGCCTGATGATCGAACGCGCGGTTCATGGCTGGTAAACCACGTCGAGCCATCTGCGTGCTCTGCATGCATTCGCTTTTATCTGCGTTGAAAAGCCTATCTTGTCCTGCGGCGCCACATCGCTTGCAACGCGCCAGGATCACCGTGCAAGGGTACTAGGCGAAAACCCCGCGAAGGTGAGACACTTGCTGTGAAGCGTATGCGGGCGCCGAACAGCGAGCGAGGTGATTCGATGAGCGAGACCAAATCCGACAGCGACAACAAATCCGGCAGCGACAACAAATCCGGCCGCGTGCACCTGATCGCCGGCGGCTTTCCGCCCGGTTCTCACGGCGGCCACGATCACGACTACGCCCGGCTGCGGCTGCTCGGGCTGCTGGCCGAAAGTGACATTCCCGCCTCGGTCGCCAACGACTTTACCGATGTCGAGAAATGGCTGCCCGTCACCCGGTTGCTGATCACCTACGTCGCCGGTCCCTATCCCGACGCCACGCAAAGTCATGCCATCCGACAATGGATGGAGGCCGGCGGCCACTGGCTGGGTCTGCATGGAACCAGCGGCGGCCGTGCGGAAAGAGTGGCCGGCATGCGCCAGCGCCGCACCGTCAAGACCGAGCATCACGCGCTGCTTGGCAGCTACTTCCTGACCCACCCGCCGATCCGCAGGATTCGCGTTGATGTAACTGCCACCGATTCCCCCCTCACCCGAGGCCTCGCCAGGTCTTTCGAGGTCGAGGACGAGCCGTACTTCATCGAACTGCAAGATCCCGACGCGACGAGTATCTTGCTGACCGCGGATTACGGTGCTGATGCGGTATCACCGTCCATCGGTACAATCTACCCATCGGACACTTCGTTGCAGCCCGACGGCCGGAGCCGCGTGCTCGGTTATACGCGGAAGGTCGGCAACGGTGGCGTGACATATTTTGCACTCGGACATTGCCACAACCCTGCCATCCGCGCGGCTCGCTCGGATCCCGCGGACACCACGCCGCGCATTTTTCGCGGCGCCTGGGAAAGCGACGCATTCATTGCATTGCTGCGCAACTCCATCGCATGGGGTGCAGATGTGGATGGTCAACGGAGCCATCCCAACTGACAACGACGGCCTTGCGGCGACCACCGACAGGCAGTCAGCAAACATGGTGCAGCGCTATGCAGCAGAAAGCCACGGCGGGTAGATTGCCGGACTGTCGACGCCTTCGATCGGGACCGATCAGTTGGGGAGGAGGTTGAAAATCATGCCGACCATAGATGTCCAGGTGCACGCCTACGAACGCAATCGCCCAGGCCGCCCCTGGGTCGGTGTTCTCCGCGGGCCACCGCAAGTCACTGGCGACGACATGGTGGCTGCCATGGATGCCGTCGGTGTCGACGGCGCGTTGTTGGTCTCGCCTTTCAGCATGTACCGCTACGACGCCAGCTATGCCATCGAGGTTTATGCGGCGCATCCCAGCCGTTTCCGGTTGATCAAGCCGGTCGATCCGAACGATGCCGCGGTAGCCGATACCATCGCCGACTGGGCTGGCACCGATGGGACGGTCGCCATCCGGCTCATGATGAGGGAAGGCATGTCGACCGACGCTGCCGACCCCGGCATCAACCGGGTGCTGACCACTGCCGCGCAGCATGGACTTGCGGTGAACCTGATGTGCACCGGGCGCCTGGAGCAGGCTGGCCTGCTGGCAGCCCGCAATCCCGGCACGCAACTGGTGATCGATCACCTCGGGTTGCCGCAGCCGCACGAGCCGCCGGCGCCCCCGACGCCGTTCGCCGATCTGCCAAAGCTGCTGGCGCTCGCGGCCCACGCCAATATCGCAGTGAAAATCTCCGGTGCGTGCACGCTGTCGCACGAACCCTTCCCATACAAGGACTTGTGGGATCCGCTCTGGCGCATCTTCGACGCGTTCGGCTTCAACCGTTGCATGTGGGGTACCGACTGGACCCGAGCGGTCGACCTGCTGACCTACGAGCAGGGGGTCGAGGCATTTCGCGTCACCGACCGGCTGTCCGACAGTGACCGGGCCGCTCTCATGGGTGAGACACTGCAGCGGATCTATAAATGGTCGCCGCGCGCCTGATGCGCACGGTGACTTC
>DATKFJ010000080.1:0-14621 GCA_035511435.1 Acetobacteraceae bacterium
TACGCCGACGGCACCTGCCGAAATCCGAAATGCTCCGGCGGATCGGCCATGTCTTCCTCGATGCTGACCACCTCCGCCAACCGCGGCCCGCGCCGGCACAACCGCAGCAGTTCCTCCACCGCCGCGGTATCACCCGCCACCAACGCCTCCACCGAACCATCCAGCCGGTTGCGCACCCAGCCCGACACGCCGAGGCCACGCGCCTTCTCCACCATCCACGTTCGGTAGCCGATCCCCTGGACCCGGCCGCTGATGATCAGGCGCTTGGAATTCATGGCTCCGGCGTGCCTCGCGTCAGTTGCAGGAAACGGGCGGCGAGCGCGATGTCCGCCGCGATCGAACGACGACGTACAGCGGCTTCGGCATCCTCGCCCCACGCTTCCGCCTGGAACAACTCATCGAGGCATCCCAGCGCGTAAGCCGTGTCGGCGTCCAGCCTGCCTTCGGCCAGCGCCAAGCCCAGTACCAGGCTGCCTATCGCCGGAACCGCCACCCCAAGCGCGGCCAATGCCGCCACATCGAACCGCGCCACGACATTGTGCAGTGCTGCCACGCTGCCGCGCGACTGCTGTACGTAGCCTACGCCGGTGCCGATGCGCAGCGGCGCGTCATAGGTCAATGCCGCCCAGTCCAGCCACGGCTGCCACTCGCGCGCCTGACGACGTACCAGCGCCTCCGGCGCATCAGCGCGGTAACACAGCAGGTCGCTCTCGGCGTAGCGCGCAATCGCATCGATCGTCGGCCTCGGATCAGGCGCGACGCGCTGCTGCGCGGTCCCGGCCAGCCGGGTCAGCGGCGTATCGCCGAACGACATCTCGCCGCCCTTCCCGCCCCCGGCGGTCTGCCACTCCTGAGCAATCGCCCGAGCCAGAGGTTCAGCCGAGACGCGCAAGACGCCGCCACCCGGCAGATGCATCGGCTTGCCATCCAGCAGGATGGCGTGCCCCGCGGCGGATGGAGCGACGGTCGCGCTGTCCCAGAAGCGCTTCACACGCATCTCCGGCGCCATGACATCTGCGTCGCCCACGTCACCGTTTCGTCACGCACGACCATCGCACCGCGTGCAGTCTTCGTACTCGTGAAGATGAGGGCCGAGCAACCGCGGCGCATCAACATCGTCACACCCCAGGAATCCGAGCAAACATCCGCTCCTACCGGAACAATTGCTTCAGCAACTCGCCAGGATTCGGCGCCTTCTGCTTCGTGGTCGCACTCGGCGCCGCGGGTTGCGCGGCCTGAGGCACCGGCGCCGATCCACTCGCCTGCCCACGCGCCAACGCCAACGCCGCACTGCAATCCGCCGCCTCCCCACCGACCAGCTTCTGTCCACCCAGAGCGCCGGCGACCATCCCGAGTGGCGACGCTCCCATTAGAACGCCCGCCACCGTGCCGGCATTCGCTGCAACCGCCGCCGCAGGATCGGGCCTCGCGGATGGCGCGTGCAGCGAACCGCTGACATGCAGCGGTATTACCAGGCCGGTGCCCGCCACCCGAGCCGCGGGCCGGACATTCAGATCCAGCATCTCGGTTCCCAGGTTGATGCTGCCGTCGCCATCCATGCTGAGCAGCGACGAATTGAGCCGCAACACACGGAACGTCGCAATGCCGTGGCTCGCATCGAGCCGCATGGCGAAACACTGCACCTCGCTGGCGCCGCCACGGCCAACCAGATCGAGCAGGTTGACCTCCCGCAGGATCGCACCCAGCGTGCTGCCAAGCACCCGGTTGTCCACCGAGCCGTTGACCATCGACAGGCCCAGCGATCCATCCAACCCCGCTGCGATGGCATGCGGCGTCGCACCCGCGCCATGCAAGTCGGCGTAGACCTCCAGATTGCCGCTGGCGTAGGCGGGTTCGCCCAGCGCTGCCAGCAACGGGGCCAATGCCAGTGCCGGCGCACGCAGCGTCAGCGCGACCGGCGGCGCGGCCTGCGAGGCATCCGCGCTCAGCGTCCCACTCAGATGGCCTTCCGGCAGGTCAGCCGAGAATGGGTCCAGCCGCAGCTTGCCGTCGTTCAGGACCAAATGCAGTGCGATGGCATGATACAGCGCGCCACCCGCTTTCAGCGCGGCAATGGTCAAGGTCACGTTGGCGTCGGCCAGCCGCAGTACATCGAACGGGATTGGCGTGTCGGGGATTAACCGGCCGGTCACCGAGGGCTTGACCGGCGGCGCGGCCGGCGGCGGTGGCGCCCCCGGTGCGGCACTCGCGGGCGCGGGACCGCTGGGCGCTGACGCCAACGAGGCGCGCAATCTGTCCGCATCGATCATGTCGGCCGTCACATCCGCCGTCAGCGACGGGCGCACACCCGCGCCGGGCGTCAGCGTCCCCTTGACCGTCATGCTGGACCCGGCTGCCTGCAGGCGCAGATCGATCGGCACCGGCCCAGTCGATTGCGCCCCCGACAGCAGCGCAACGGGAGCGCCCACGCTGCCCGCCAGGGTTACCGGCTGGTCGCCGAGACTGCCCTGGCCGGACACCTGCACCGGCTGGTCCAACTGCGCGGCCGCCACGTCCAGCTTGTCGACTTTCAGCCCCGCCACCGTCGCCGTCAGATCGGACTGTCCGATATGCGCGCTCAGCCCGGATATCCGCGGCAGCTTGTCGCCGGTATCGGCGATCTGCGCCGCAAGCGCCACGTCATGGAGCGCCGGCAGTGTCTTGCCAGGCGTGAACACCGACAGTGCCGCCAGATCCGGCACGCTGGCAGCGATCTTCAGGTTGTAACCACTGCCTTGCAGCGGATCCTTCAGGCTACCGTCCACCGTCAGCTTTGCCCCGTCGGCTGCCATCGTCAGTTGCACCGGCCACGCCGCCCCGGCTGTCCCCTGTTCCTGCAAACTGGCCAGCGGTCCGACATCGGCGGACAGCGTGAAGGCCGCGCCGTTGTAGCTGGCCCGCGCCGCGACATGCAGGTTGGCATCAGGCGACGGCGCGGAGGCTTCCAGGCTTTTCACCGCGAGCACTGTGTCTGGCGTCCCGTTGGCGGCCCGCACGGCCACCGTGCCGTTCTCGATCTGCAAGTCGGCCACGGTGATGCTGGTGTGCGTCTTGTTGCCCGCGTTGCCCGGAGCCGATGGAGCTGCGGCACTGGGCTCCGGCGTGAATTGCCAGTTCGGCCGCCCCTTTGCATCGGTTTCCAGCAGGATGTCCGGCTTCACCAGTACCAGCCGGTCGATCTCGATGCGGTGACTCAACAGGGGCAGCAAGGCCAGCTTCAGGTCCAGCCGCTCCAGCGTCGCCATCTGCGGCCGCGAGAACCCCGGCGGATTGGCGAAGCTGACCTCCGCCAGACGCAGGGTCGGCTGTAGCGAGAACCCCAGACTGATGTTGCCCTGCAATGTCAGGTCGCGGCCCGTCGCCTGCTTCACGGCCGCGATGATCCGAGGCTTCAGGCTGTTGGATTCGAAGCTGGCCAGAAAGGCTCCGCCCGCGACCACCACGAGTGCAACCACTGCCACGAGCGACCACAGCCCGATACGCACCGCCCGTGGAACCCGTCGCCAGCCCAGCCCCAGTGCCATCGCGTGCTGCGTCCCTGCCTACCGTCTCTCGGGCAGCCGCGCCGGGGGCGCATGAAACCCGAGGGTCCGGAAAGTCTGCACCATGTGAGGCGGCAGATCGGCTTCCACCAACAACCTCCCGCCCGCCGGATGGGGTAGCCGAAGTGCCCGCGCATGCAAGTGAAGTTCGCTTGAGAGTCCCTCCACCGTCGCGCTGAACGCGTTATTCTGATCCGGCCGCGCGTATTTCACATCGCCCAGGATCGGTGCCCCCAGCGCCACGCAATGCACGCGGAGCTGATGCGTCCGCCCGGTCAGCGGTTCCAACTCCAGCCAGGCCAGCTTCTGCCCGGCATGATCCAGCGTGCGGTAATCGGTGATTGCGCGCGCTGCGTCCTTGTCGTCACGGTCGGCTGGGGCGGTGCGCTCGCCGCGCGCCCCGCCGATGCGTTTGAGGGGCAGGTCGATGCGGCCCTCGGCTGGGGTGGGACGGCGGGCGACGATGGCCCAGTAGGTTTTTTCGATGTCGCGGCTACGGAATGCCGATGCGAGTTTTGCCGCGGTGCCTGGTGTGCGGGCGAGCAGCAGCACGCCGGACGTGTCGCGGTCCAGCCGATGGACCAGGCGCGGGCGGTCTGGCGAGCCGAAGCGGAGGGCGTCGAGCAGTGCGTCCAGGTGGTGTGTGATGCCGGGTCCGCCCTGCACGGGCAGGCCGTGCGGCTTGTTGAGCACCAGCACATGGTCGTCGCGGTAGATGACAATGCGTTGGAGATCGCGCGCGGTGTGTGGGTCGATGTCCGGGGGCGGTTTCGGCGTGGGCGGGGGTGCCGCGGGCAGCGGCGGCACGCGTACCGACTGGCCGGCGGCGAGCCGCGTCGCTGCTTCGGCACGATGGCCATCCACGCGCACCTGGCCGGTGCGGCAGAGCTTCTGGATCGCGGCCTGGGTCACGCCCGGGAAGTGTCGGCGGAACCAGCGGTCCAGGCGGATATCTGCCTCGTCTTCGGTGACCATGCGTGTCGCGATTGCCATGGCCGGCAAAATGCACGAGTTCGCGGGACGGCGGAATGCGCCGCGGGGTTGCCCGTGTCGATGGCGGCTGCTCGCCAACGTCGGCGGCTGCCATCATCGGACCGGTCACGCATCGCCCTGACCTGAAGGAACGTGCGTCAGCGGTGCTCGGGCTGACCACTTCCGGTGTTGTGTGCATCCTGCTCACGCGCTTAGCTGACGACGGCGCGCTGCCGTTTCCTCCTGGCAACCGACCCGCCGCGCAGGACGCCTGGTTCCGCTTCGAGGTCCAGCAAGCGGACTCGAATTATCTGCACGGGCGCAAACGACCGCGATGCGATCTTCGCCACCATGCAGAGGCAGATCAAATTCGCGCAGCGTTCAGTGACACGCCGGACAGCGCGACGCGTAACTCACGCGCGCGACGCGCATTGTGTCCCGCACAATCCAATACCGGATGGTATAGGGGTGCGCCGTTACCAGTTCGCAGAAACCGCTACCGGGAACAGTGCGGCCTCGGTGCGGGAACTGCGCGAGGCTGTTGCCGGCCACGATCAAACCGTCGAACTGCTCGACAGCGGCTTTCAAGGATCGACATGGTTTCAGTTTTAACCATGCGTACCTTCCTTCAACTCCGACCAATAGCACAATCCTGGCGGAATTACCGCAAAGGGACATGACGGACGGCGCGCACCACCTGCAGCGCACCAGCCCAAAAAGTCTCAGGCCTCATCTACGGGCATCTGAGGTCGAAATTGCATGCTTCCTTCCCTCATCCCCACAACACCCGACTGGCCAAAGCCGCCCCCTGCGCCAGCGCCCCGAGTTTCGCCCAGGCGATATCCGGATGTATCCGCCCCCCAAGCCCGCAATCGGTCGAGGCAATCACCCGCTCCCGCCCAACCACACCTGCGAACCGCAGGATTCGCTCCGCCACCAGCTCCGGATGTTCCACCACGTTGGTCGCGTGGCTAACTACCCCGGGCAGCATCACCTTATCATCCGGCAGCTTTGCATCCTGCCAAACCTTCCACTCATGCTCATGCCGCACATTCCCTGCCTCGAACGAATACCCACCAGCTTTGATCGCCAGCATCACGTCGACGATGTCCCGCATCGGAATGTCCGTCACATGCGGTCCATGCCAACTTCCCCAACACAAATGAAACCGGATGCGATCCACCGGCAGTCCGCGGATCGCATGGTTCAGCGCCTCGACGCGAACCATTGAGAACCGCCGATAATCGTCCACTGAAGGCGCCGGATTCACCATGTCCCAGTTCTCGGCGATCGCCGGATCATCGAGCTGCAACACCAACCCGGCCTCGACGATCGCCTGGTATTCCTCGCGCATCGCATCCGCGCACGCGTAAAGCAGTTCCTCGTCGGTCTTGTAGTAAGTATTCGCGATGCGTGAAGCACTGCCCGGCGCGACCGAACTCATGAACCCTTCCGTAACGCCGGCCGCCTGCATCGCCGCCTTGAAATTCGCGATGTCCGCCGCGATTGCCTGTTGCCCGGTATAGGTGATCGGCGCGACACACACCGGCGCCGGCGCCCGAGGTCCCGTGGTAATGCCGGACTCAGGATCGGCATAAGCCGCAGCGAATTGTCTGCGATCGCGCCGATCGCCGAAACTGGTCAGCACAACCTCGCCAGGCCGAGACCGCCGAGGCTCCATGTCGTAGATGCTGGCCTCGCCCATCCGGAGACCGCCAAGCCGCTGCCACGAGTAGCGCCACCACGAGCCGTACTGCACTCGCTGCGCCATCGGCTTGCCGAACTCGCCATCCCCCGGAATGTCGATGCCCAGATCGCGTTGACGCCGCACCACCTCCGCCACCGCCGCCCGTTGCTTTACCTCAAATGCCGCCTCGTCCACAGGCTCGCCGGCCTCATGGGCGCGATGCACCGCAATCAGGCTATCCGGCCGCGGCAAGCTGCCGACATGGCTGGTTGCAATATGATCGACATTGCCCCGCATGGTGTCCCCTCCCTTACGTACCCATTACCCGTGATCATGCCCCTTTGCCCCGGCACACTCTATCCCATTCGTTTGACTGATCCCCGCCCCGGCATTACCCATCCCGCCCCGCGGGGCCACGCCTGACGCGGTAGCTGGCACCATTGCCGGCCATTCACGCTCAAGGTCGCAAACCCGATGCTCCGCCGCTTCGAAGCCCTGCTCGATCCGACCGCCCGGTCCCCGGAACCTCCGCCGACCGACGGCCTCTGGCCGTTCTACTGGCAGTTCATCCGCCAGGTCCGTCCCCTCGTCGCTGCCCTGTTCATCTTCGGCGGCCTGATTGCGATGCTGGATGTCACCATCCCGGCCTTCATCGGCCGCGTCGTCGGCCTGGTTTCCACCCACGCCCCCGCCGACCTGCTGCGAGATACCTGGCCGCAGCTTCTCTTCATGGCCGGCGTGATGCTGCTGGTCCGCCCGCTGATGCTGTTGGGCCACGTCGTGCTGATCAACCAGATCGTCAATCCGGGCATGTCCAACATGGTCCGCTGGCAGAACCACTGGCACGTGGTACGTCAGAGCTGGACATTCTTCCAAAACGATTTCGCCGGCCGCATCGCCAACCGAGTGATGCAGACCGGCCCATCACTTCGCGAAAGCCTGGTGATGGCATTCGACGCCGCGTGGTACATCGTGGTCTACGGCAGCAGCGCGCTGGTCTTGCTCGCCTCGGTGGACTGGCGCCTGGCCCCGCCGATCCTGCTGTGGTTCGCAGGCTACGCCGGCATCCTGCTCTACTTCGTCCCTCGCCTGCGCGAACGCTCCCGCGCCGTCTCCGAAATGCGCTCGATGATGACCGGCCGAGTGGTCGACAGCTACACCAATATACTGACCGTCAAACTGTTCTCGCGCGCCCGGGACGAAGACGCCTTTGTGCGAGAATCGATCGATCTGCACACCAGCGCCTTCCGCGATCAGACGCGCATGATCACCGCCTATATCGTGCTGCTCGCGGTGATGAATGCCACGCTGATTGTGTCCACCGCCAGCCTGGCGATCTGGCAATGGAGTGTCGGCCGGATCACGTTAGGCTCCGTCGCGATGGTGCTGCCGCTGGCCTGGCAGATCACCAACATGGCCGGCTGGGTAGCACGCAGCGTCACCTCGATCTTCGAGAACATCGGCACGGTGCAGGACGGCATGCGATCCATCGCCGTCGAACGCCAAATGCCCGACCCACCAAACGCCCGAGAACTACGCATCACACACGGCGAAATCCGCCTGGAGAATCTGCATTTCGACTACGGACGAATTCGGCGCGTAGGCGATCGAGGCGGCGTGCTGCGCGGCATCGACCTGTGTATTGCGCCAGGCGAACGCGTCGGGTTGGTCGGCCCATCAGGCGCCGGTAAGTCAACGCTGGTGAATCTGCTGCTGCATTTCTATGACGCGGAACGCGGTCGCATCCTGATCGACGGCCAGGACATCGCCGCAGTCACGCAGGAGAGCCTGCGCACGCAGATCGCCATGGTGACCCAGGACACGTCGCTGTTACACCGCTCGATCCGCGACAACATCAGCTACGGACGTCCCGATGCAACCGAGGCCACAATCCTGGACGCCGCACGCCGCGCGGAGGCGCACGAGTTCATCCTGGGTCTGGAAGACTGGCACGGCCGTCGCGGCTACGACGCGCATGTCGGCGAGCGCGGCGTGAAGCTGTCGGGCGGCCAGCGGCAACGTGTGGCGCTCGCGCGAGTGATCCTGAAGGACGCGCCGATCCTGGTGCTGGACGAAGCGACATCGGCGCTTGATTCGGAAGTCGAAGCAGCGATCCAGAGCCAACTCGACGGCCTGATGGACGGCCGTACGGTAATCGCCATCGCGCATCGGCTTTCCACCATCGCACGCATGGATCGGCTGGTGGTGCTGGATCACGGCCGCATCGCAGAAGCCGGCACACACGCCGAACTGCTTGCGCACGACGGCATCTATGCGCGGCTATGGCGCCGTCAGTCCGGCGGTTTCACGCCCGAACTGCTGGACGTCGCAGCGAAGTGATTCCAAGCAAGCCAGCCGCGCACAGGGTGGCACCAGCTGTACGCAGACCTTGCAGCCGCACAGAAGGACGCGCGTGCCGGCAGCCGAGTAACGAGCCGTGCCGGACTGGCGACAGGTATGGCCATGAAGTCGCCCCTGACGGGTAAGTGCCGTGATAGTCCGCGATCGTCGGGATGCCGAATCAGATGCCGACGTTGCCCGATCGACGCCGTGCCGCCAACAGCTTGTTGGATTCGAAGAACTGCTCCACCGCCGCCGCGTGCGCGGCGCGCGAGGCGGCATCGAAGTCCCCGGTCGGCCGCGGTTCCAGATCGAAATGCCCGTAGTCGTCGCGACCGCGCACCAGGGCCGCACTCACGCGTGCGTCGTTGATCAGACGGCAATGCGGCGGAATATAGCTGACGCCGATGCCGATGCGCCTCTCATTCGACTGGTTTCGCTCCGACGAATGAACGATGTGTGTATGGTGCAGCGAGATCTGCCCGGCCCGGAGCGGCATCATCACAAACCGCGAGTAGTCCAGCGGATGTTCGATGGTCTGCCCACGCGACAGCAAATTGCCGGGTGAGAAAGTATCCTTGTGCGGCCGCTGCCCGATCACGTGGCTGCCCGGAATGATCTTGACGCAGCCCATCTCCGGTGTCGCATCCGTCAGCGCGATCCACGCGGTGATCTGCTCGGCAGGCTCCAGTCCGAAATATGTGCCATCCTGATGCCAGGAAACATGCGCCGGATCGTGCGGCTCCTTCAGCCAGGAGGTCAGGTGATAAACCAGGATGTTCGGCCCGATCACGCTTTCCACCGCGTCCAGCACTTTCGGATGACGCACCAATTCGTCCATCCAGGTGAATAGCAAATGCGACTTCGACCGCACCAAATTGGGAAGCCGACCGAACGTATCGCCTTGCCCGCGCTCGAAATCCTCCAGCCGGCCGCGGAAATAACGCACCTCTTCGGGCGTCAGGCAATCCACCGGATAGAGGTAACCATCACGCTGATACTGCGCGACCTGCATCGGTGACAGACTGGCGGACATGACCGCACCTCCAAGGCTCGGGGTACTTTGGCGGCGGCCAATTCGTGATGCAAGTGCGGCCAGAATGCCGACGCCGGACGGACGCATCCGTAGCCGACGCCAAGTGGTGTGTCGCCGACTGTTGTGGCAGCATCGTGCGAACAACTCCGGGAAAGCGTCGCATGACCCCTGCGGAACTTGGCAAGGTCGATGTGCTGGTGATCGGCGCCGGCAATGCCGCGGCCAATGCCGCGTTGTCGGCGCATGAGGCGGGGGCGTCGGTCGCAATGATCGAGACGGCGCCGAAGGAAGCACGCGGCGGCAACTCCGCGTTCACCGGCGGTGCATTCCGCTTCAAATATTCCACCGTCGACGATCTCCTGCGGCTGGCACCCGACATCGCCGATCTCGACCTCGGCACCATCGACTTCGGCAGCTACACGGAAGGCCAGTATTTCGACGACATGGGCCGGTTGACCGAATATCGCTGCGATCCGGAGCTGACCGAGGTACTGATCGGCAACAGCTTCGAAGCCGGTCTGTGGTTGCGCAAACATGGCGTGCGCTTCCAACCTGCACTCGGCCGTCAGGCGTTCAATGTCGATGGAAAGTTCAAGTTCTGGGGCGGCCTGGCGTGCCACATCCTGGGCGGCGGCCAGCATCTGATGGCGGCGCTGCACGACAAGCTGGACCGCGTCGGAATTCCGGTATTGTACGAAACGACAGCGAGCGCGTTGCTGCGTGGCGATGCGTGCGTCGAAGGGGTGCGCGTGCGGCACCGTTTCCGACATCATGATCTGCGCGCCAAGGCAGTGGTGCTCGCATGCGGCGGGTTCGAATCCAATGCCGAGATGCGCGCCCGGTATCTCGGGCCGAACTGGGACCTGGCGAAGGTGCGGGGCACCAAATACAACACCGGCGTTGGCCACCGCATGGCGATCGACATCGGTGCCGCTGTTGCGGGCCATTGGTCTGGCGCACACGCAGTGCAATGGGACATGAATGCACCGCCCTATGGCGATCTTTCGGTCGGCGACCGGTTCCAGAAGCATAACTATCCATTCGGCGTGCTGGTGAATGCGCGAGGCGAGCGGTTCCTGGACGAGGGATTGGATTTCCATAGCTATACCTATGCCAAGTACGGCCATGAGGTGATGAAGCAGCCAGGCCTGTTCGCCTGGCAGATCTTCGACCAGAAAATTGTCCATCTGCTGCGCGAGGAATACCGCATCGCGCGTATCACCAAGGAACAGGCGAACACGCTCGAGGAACTGGCACCGAAGTTGACCGGCGTGGCTACCGAGGCAGTGCTGGAGACGCTGCACGCCTACAATGCGGCGCCGCGTCCCGATGTGGCGTTCAATCCCAACATTCACGACGGACTGCGGACGTTTGGACTGGCGGTCGACAAGACCAACTGGGCGCAGACGCTTGATACGCCGCCCTACCACGCATACGGTGTGACGGCCGGCGTGACCTTTACGTTCGGCGGGTTGAAAACCACGACATCGGCAGAAGTCGAGGACATCTCCGGCGTGCCGATCCCTGGTCTGTACGCCGCGGGCGAGATCCTTGGTGGACTGTATTTCCACAATTACGGCAGCGGAACCGGACTGGTTGCCGGCGTGGTGTTCGGGCGCATCGCCGGGCGGCGCGCGGCAGACTTCGCCGCAGGCGAAACATAGGAAAGGCTGCGCCATGTCGTTCGTATTGGGCCCCGACGTGCGGCTGGATCGACCGGCCTATGTTGATCCCACCGCACGTATGTTTGGGCTCGTCAGCGCCGGCCAGGGCTGCAGCTTCTGGCCCTATTCGGTGATCCGCGCAGAGGGTGCGGCGGTGCGGATCGGTCGAGGCTGCAATATCCAGGACGGCGCGGTGATCCATGTCGGCGGCGGGCGTGGCACGACGATAGGCGATTACTGTTCCATTGCGCATCGCGCCGTGGTGCACGGCGCGGAGGTGGGCGACGATTGTCTTGTCGGCATTGGCGCGGTGGTCATGGACGGCGCAAAAGTTGGGCGACGCTGTGTGGTTGGCGCCATGGCGCTGGTGCCGCCTGGGATGGAGGTGCCGGACGGGGCGGTCGTCATGGGCGTGCCGGGCAAGGTCGTGACGACGCGCGATAATTTCGTAGCCACGCGGCGCAATGCACTGATCTACTATCGTAATGCACTCGCCTATGCCGAGGGCCGACACGATGCATGGCGCGGCGACGATTTTGCGCGGTGGAGAAACGACTTGGCGCAGCGACTGGCGGCCGGCGAAGAAGTCGGAATTTGAACGACGCTCTTCGATAGACAGCAGCCGGATGCGTGCCGGCACCGCTTCACGGAAACACCGGATTGGCCTCCCTCACCAATTCCGGGGCGGGCAGCGCAGTGGTGGACCAGCCGCCGCCCAATGCCTCGATCAGCGCCACACTTGCAACCAGGCGGCTCTGCTGAATCGCCAACGCGGCCTGTTGGTCCGTCAGCAGCGTGGTCTGCTCGGTGATGACGCTGGTGTAGGCCACAGTCCCGGCGAGGTAACCGTTCAATGTGGCCTGCACAGCCTGACGCGCCGAATCGACGGCAATCGCTTGGGCTGCCGCCTGCTGTTCCAGGATGCGCAGGCTGGACAATGCATCCTCCACCTGCTGGAACGCGGTCAGCACGGTCTGCCGATAGACTGCGACGAACTGATCATACGTGGCGCGCGCCGCCGCCACCGCCGCCGTTCTCGCACCGCCGGAAAACAGCGTCTCGCTGGCCGATGCGCCCAATGACCACACGCGGTTGGCGACCGTGAACAACTGCGACAATGGACTGCCGATGAAGCCGCCCAGCGCCGATAAAGAAATATCGGGATAGAACGCGGCGACCTGCACGCCGATCAGCGCATTCTCCTCCTGCATCTGCCGTTCCGCCGCGGCAATGTCCGGCCGGCGTTCGAGCAGTTCGGATGGCAATCCGGGTGGCAACACGGGCACCGCACTGGCCAACGGCGCCGGCGCAATGGTCAGATCGGCCGGCGCGTGGCCGGTCAGCATGGCAATGGCGTGCTCGAATTGCTGGCGCTGCACGCCGACACCGACCAGTTGCGCCTCGGCTCCCTGCAATTGCGCCCGCGCTGTCACCATGTCGGTACTCGCCGCCGTGCCTGCATGATACTGGTTGGTGACAATCTGCAAGGCACGTCGAAACGCATCGGCGGTGTCGCGCAGCAATTGCTCCAACGCATCCTCGGACCGCAGGTCGAAATAGTCGGTCGCCAGCGTGGCCTGCGCCGATAGTTCGGCATTCGCGAGGTCGCCAGCGCTGACCTGCGCACCGGCAACGTTGCTTTCGATCTGGCGTCGCACACGGCCCCACACGTCCAGGTCCCAGGCAGCATCGCCTTCGATGCTGTAAAGCGTGGTGGGGCCGCCGCTGCCGCCACCGGTGCCACCACCAGAGCCGGTCGTAAAGCCACTGCTTGCCAGGCTGCTGCTAGACGAACTCGATGAACCGTGCCCGCCGCCACCGCTGCTGCGCGTGACGCCGCCGGTCACTCCGACAGTGGGGAACAGGCCGGCCCGGGCTTCTCCCACCAGCGCGACAGCGTTGCGATATTGCGCCTCGAACTCCTTCACCGTCTGGTTGGATACCGCCACCATGCGCTCCAGCCTGTCGAGTTCGGGATCGTGGTAAACCGCCCACCAATCGCCCTTGTCCGTTGCGTCCTGCGGCTGCGCAGGTTTCCAGCCGCTCAGTTCCTTGAAGCTTGCCGACGTCGGAGCGTCGGGACGCTGGTAGTCCGGCCCGACCGTGCATCCGCCGACGCTCACGGCCAGAGCCACGGCGGCGGCTGACACTCGCCTCATTCCGCCGCCCCTTGGGTCGGCGACAGGCGCGGGAACGTCCGCTGAAAGAGCTGTCGCGCCCACAGCCGGAAGCGGTCAAGATACAGGTAGAGCACCGGTGTGGTGTAGAGCGTGAGCAACTGACTGACCAGCAGCCCACCGACGATCGCGATGCCCAGCGGGCGACGCAGTTCGCCACCATCGCCGAAGCTCAACGCCAGCGGTAGTGCACCCAGCATAGCCGCACTGGTAGTCATCATGATCGGGCGAAACCGTAACCGGCACGCTTCAAAGATCGCATCGCGCGGGTTCATGTCGTGCTCACGTTCCGCTTCCAGTGCGAAGTCGATCATCATGATGGCGTTCTTCTTCACAATGCCGATCAGCAGGATCACCCCGATCAGGGCGATGATGCTGAATTCGGTATGGAACACCAGCAGCGCCAACACCGCGCCGACACCGGCGGATGGCAATGTCGAAAGGATAGTGATGGGATGGATGTAGCTTTCGTACAGCACGCCCAGCACGATGTAGACGGCGATCAGCGCGGTGGCGATCAGAATCGGTTCGCTGCTCAGCGATGCCTGGAAGGTCTGCGCGGTGCCTGCGAAGCTGCCATGTATACTCGACGGCATCCGGATTTCCTGCATCGCCTTGTTCACAGCGATCGTGGCATCGCCAAGCGATTTGCCCGGTGCGAGATTGAACGAAAGCGTGGTAGCGACAAACGGGCCTTGGTGATTGACCGCCAAGGGCGTGCTGCCGGGACTGAAATGGGTGAAAGCGGCCAACGGCACCATCGTTTCCTTGGTGGTGCTGACGGCTGCGCCGGACGATGCACTGCCCTTGCCGGTGTTGGCCAATGCGTTGTTCGATGCGTTGCGCGCCGAACTGCTGGCGATGGCGGCGGCGGTCGTTGCATTGCTCGCCGTGTTGGCCGGGTTGCTGCCGGTTGGGGCCGAAACAGTGCCGACCACCGAATTGGTCGTTTGCGTGCCACTTGCCGTGCCGCCGGCGGTGCTGACATAGATGTCCTTCAACGTCTCAGGCGTCTGCCAGTAGCGCGGTTCCACCTCCATGATGACATGGTACTGATTCTGCGCGCTGTAGATGGTGGAGACCTGGCGCTGGCCGAACGCATCGTACAGCGTGTTGTCGATCTGGCTGGCGCTGATGCCCAGGCGGCTTGCGGTGGCGCGGTCGATCACCAGGTCGGTTTCCAGGCCTTTCTGCTGCTGGTCG
>DATKFJ010000081.1:0-4224 GCA_035511435.1 Acetobacteraceae bacterium
ATCGACAAACAGCGTACCGGCGGCCTTGTTCATCTCGTATTTGATCGGCTCGCCGCCGATGGCGACCTCGATGACGACATTGACGTCGTCCGGCGGCTTGATCCCGATTGGTATGGCGTCGAGGTTCATGTGCCGATGCAGGTTCGGTCAGGGGGGCTTCATCGTCAAGCGGCGGCCAACGCCGGTGTTCGCGCTCAGCGCGCTCCAGCACGATCCCGCCACGCGCTCCAGCGCGATCCCGCCACGCGCTCGAGCACAATCCCACAACGCGCTCCAGCACCATGCCGACGGGTCGGTCGATCGACATCGCTGAGCCATGATCGAGGACCGAACGCCGCTGCGGGCAGCGTGCAGAGATTTCGTCACGCTCTGACATCACGCATCCACCGCGGGTTGGCGGTGCGTTACGATCGAGTTTTGTTGCCGCCCAACTTTCCCGCTGCAAACCGCACGGCTTCTTCCGCGGCGCGCATCAGGGCACGCGCTTTCTGCCGGGTTTCTTCGTATTCGAACTCCGGGTCGGAGTCAGCCACCACACCGCCGCCGGCCTGCACGTACATCGTGCCGTCCTTCACCAGCGCGGTGCGCAGGCCGATGCAGGTGTCCATCGTGCCGTTCGCAGCGAAATAGCCGATGCAGCCGGCGTAGATGCCGCGACGCGATGGTTCGAGCTCCTCGATGATCTCCATCGCGCGAACCTTCGGCGCACCGGACAACGTGCCCGCGGGGAAGCCGGCGACCAGCGCGTCCAATGCGTCCAGTCCCTCGCGCAGCTTGCCCTCGACATTGGAGGAAATGTGCATGACGTGGCTGAAGCGTTCGACCACGAAGCTTTCGGTGACCTTTACGCTGCCGATTTCCGCCACGCGGCCGACATCATTGCGGCCGAGATCGAGCAGCATCAGATGTTCGGCGCGTTCCTTTGGATCGCCGAGCAGTTCGGCTTCCAGCGCCTGGTCTTCCTCGTGCGTCGTGCCGCGCCGACGCGTGCCGGCGAGCGGGCGAATGGTGACGATGCCGTCGCGCAGGCGCACCAGGATTTCCGGGCTGGACCCCACCACCGCGAAGCCGCCGAAATCCAGGAAGAACAGGAAGGGCGCGGGATTGATCCGACGCAGCGCGCGATACAGCGCGAACGGCGGCAACGCGAACGGCACGGAGAAGCGCTGGCTCGGCACGATCTGGAACGCGTCGCCGGCGGCGATGTACTCCTTCGCCTTCAGCACCGCCGCCTGGAATTCTTCCTGCGTGAAGTTGGATGCGGGCGCCGGCAATTCGGGCAACGCAACCGGCGGCGCAGGGTGCGGCAACGGACGATCCAATGCGTCGCCGGCTTCATCCAGGCGTGCCTGCGCTGCTTGCCACCCGGCTTCGGCGGAAATTTCCGCGCGCGGATAGACCGGCACGGCCAGCGTCAACTCGTCGTTCACGTTGTCGAAGATGACGAACAGCGTCGGGCGGATCAGCAACGCTTCGGGCACGCCGAGTACGTCCGGCTTCGTTGCCGGCAGCGCCTCCATCAGCCGCACCATATCGTAGCCGAGATAGCCGACCAGGCCACCGGCCATCGGCGGCAGGTTCGCGGGCACGTCCAGGCGCGTCTCGCCGATCAGCGCGCGCAGGCTGTCCAATGCCGGACGCGGATCCGCGACGAAGGCGTGCGGCGCGGACCGGGCATGCCGATTGACCTCTGCGCGGCCGTTGCGACAGCGCCAGATCAGATCCGGCTCCATGCCGATGATGGAATAGCGGCCGCGCGCGGCGCCGCCTTCGACGCTTTCCAGCAGGAAAGAATTTGGTTTGCCGTGCGCGAGCTTGAGAAATGCGGCGACCGGCGTTTCCAGGTCCGCCACGCCGCGCCGCCACACCAGCGTGCCGCGGCCCGACGCATAGGTTGCGCTGAAGGCGGCTAGACCGGGGGGGACCGCGACATTCATGGTTGACGCCTTACTGACCCGTGACTGTGTCGAGAACAGACTGATTGATCTGTGGCTTTGCGCGCGCGCGCAGCGCATCGGCGAACACGGTGGCGAGGTCGCTGTTGATCGAACGTGCCACCACCGTGCGTACTTCCCCGTAGCCGGCGGGATCGGCCTTCGGGTCGGCGTTAACGATTTCAGCCGGCACGGCGACGATGAACTCGTCGTTGGTTTCCACCATTGTCGGTTCGCCCGACTTCAGGCCGAACAACACCTGCGCCAGTTGCGGCGGCATGCCTTCGACCGTTGCTCCGCGGGTGGCCAGTGGCGTACGCCGCACGGTCACGCCGGCGACGGCCGCGGCGTCGGCCAGCGACTGGCCGCCCTTCACCGCGGTGAGCAGTTTCGCCGCGGCCTGGTCCTGGGCATGGCGTTGTGCGTCGCGCAGCCAATCCGTCGCCACCTGGTCCTTCACCGCGTCGAACGGCTTGACCGACGGCGGCAACACGTCTTCCACACTGAGCGCGTAGTATGCCGACCCGCCGGTCGATGGTGTTTGTACTTCGACAAGCTGCGGCGGGTCGCCCTTCTGCGTCTGGAATGCCGCCTTGACGATGGCGGCCTTCAGTTCGGCCGGCCCAGGAATTGGCGCCGGCGTTCCGTCGGCGGTGTTGCCCTCGGCGTCGAGCGTGCCAGAGACGCCGATCAAGCCGAGGTCACTCGGCATCTGGTCGAGATTGGCACCGCCGCCCAGCACGTCGTCCACCTTGTTGGCGCGTTCGTACATCATGTCCGCGGCCTTGCTGGCGAGAAGCTGCGCGCGCAGCGAATCCTTCGCTTCGTCGAAGCTGCGCACACTGCCCGGCGTGATGCTGGTAACCCGCACGATATGCCAGCCCAGGCCGCCCTTGGCCGGAGCGGTCACGGTATCCGCGGCGGTAGCAAACACGGTTTTGCCGAGGGCCGGGTCGGGAAATTCCCGCTCGGTGGCAGCATCCTGCTCGATCGCCGAACCGCCGGCAGCCTGTGCGGCTTTCTGCATCGCGGCCCAGTCGGCACCGCCCTGCCAGGTGGCGGCCAGCGTTTTGGCCGCCGCTTCATCCGGTACCGAGATCACCTGGGCGGAGCGCTTTTCCGGCTTCACGTACTCTGCCTGGTGCTGATCGTAGGCGGCATGCAGGTCTGCATCGGTGATCGGGATGTCTTTTGCCAAGGTCTGCGGCGACAGCACGACGGCCTTGATGCGGCGGAATTCAGGTGTGGAATACAGATCCGGGTGGTTGTCGTACCAGCGCTGGAGTTCCGCCGCTGTCGGCGCCGGCGGTTCGGCGGCGGCGGCGAACGGGAATTCCACCATGTCGGCGGAGCGCTTCTCGAACTGGCTTTCGAACACCGGTTGCAGCAGGACGGCCGGTGTCGCCGCGCCGGTGGCGACCGCTCCGATCAATTGCTGCTGCGCCAGGTCGCTGCGCATCATATCGAGGAAGCGTGGTTCGCTGAGGCCATTGCTGCGCAGCACGGTTTCGAAGGTGGTCCGGTCGAACTGACCGCTCGGGCCGTGGAACGCCGGCATGGCAAAGACGGTCTGCTGCACCGCCCGATCGGGGGTGACGATGTGCAGCCGCTGCAGTTCCTGGTTGACGGCCGCCTGGGCGATCAATTGCTGCAACGCGTCGTGGGCCACGGCGCTGCGCTGCTCCGGGGTGGGCTCCTGGCCGGCGGGCAGCCTGCGTTGCGCCTGGGCCATGGCGCGCTGGTAGGCCTCCTGCAGCTGCGGGCCTTCAATGGTCTGGCCGTCGACCTTGGCGACCCAGGTCGAGGTGCCGACCAAGCGAACGACGTCGCCGACACCCCAGGTGACGAAGGCGAGCACCATGATCATGAAGAACCCGCGGGCCACCCAGGTGTCGAGCAAGCGGCGGAAGGCGGTGATCATGCAGGCGGTGTCTCCGTGTGGCTTTGCGCGCAGCATATACGAGTGCCGGGCGGGCTTAGCCAGCTTGGGGGCGGAGGGTGTGGGCGTTGGCCCATGCATGTGGCGGAGGCTGTCCATTTGCCTTCGCGAGGGGGCCGGTTCAGGGCCATTGAGCTGGCGAGGGGTGTAGAGCGCACTGCCACACGCGCTGGCACGCGACCGGCCGCGCGACCGGCCAGCACGTGTCGCATGGGGCGCAGCGACGCGCGGTTTGCGTTCAAGTCGGCATCACGGCTCAATGGGCGTCCATGCAATGGGAGAGACACGCCATGCCGCATCTGATTGCCGGCAACTGGAAGATGCACGGGCTGAGCGCGGATGCGGTGGCGC
>DATKFJ010000082.1:0-4580 GCA_035511435.1 Acetobacteraceae bacterium
CGGCTCATAACCGCTTGGTCGCAGGTTCGAATCCTGCCGGGCGCACCAACCTTCGACGCATTCCCGGGGATCGTTTCCCGTCGTGCCGACGCAGATCGGCGTCCACATCCTGGCCGACCGCACAAGCCTGCGGATCGCACAATCCTGGCCGATCGCACAAGGGCGAGCAGTAGATACTGGTCCGCCACCTTCGCGGGAACGAGCTTCGTCGAAATAGCCTGTCGGTCGCGGTTGGACTATTGCGCCCCGCTCGGATGCATCATCAGCAAGAGCGCTCGGCGCAGGCGGAGAATACCGCCCCTGGTCTGACCCTGGTCACACATCCGCTGCCCCTCGTTCGACAGGGACGAAACCTCTTGCGGCGGCGGCGTCGGTGCGACGCGGACCATTTCACTGACCCGGTCCAGCAGCTGCAGGCAATATTCGGGCGTGTCGCTGGTTATCTGCTGCGGTGGCGACTGGCCAACGACCGGCATGGCGCCGAGTACCAGCGCCGCCAGGGCGAGACAGGTCGCCATGCCGGCAAAGCTGATGGTGCGAGTGCCCAGAGTCATGCTGCGCACATTGGTGCTTCCGGTCTCACGGGCCCGTGGTGGGGGCATGACAATGACGTTAGGCTCCGCCCGGCGACGTCAGGCTCCACCCGGAGTCACGTGCCGGTTGTGATCGGCTGCCATTCGACCAAGCCGTGGTATCGCCTCACCCGGGCAATGATGGCTCATCGTACCCCGGCAATGACAGAATGGCGGCAAGGCCTGGTTCCGCTGCCTCCAGGCGCAGATTTCCCCCGTGCAACTGCGCCACCGCCTGCACCAACGCGAGGCCCAGGCCGGACCCCGGCGTATTGCGCGCGATCTCGCCGCGATAGAACCGTTCGGTGGCGCGAGCGCGGTCCGCCACCGGAATGCCGGGACCCTGATCGGCCACGACAATATCCACACCGGCGGCCGTGACCGACGTTGAAAGTCGCACCGCGCCGCCCGCAGGCGAGAACTTAACGGCATTGTCGACCAGATTGGCCAGCGCCTGCTGAATAAGATCGCGGTCGCCATACACCGGCAAATGCGTTGGCGCACTCACCGACAGCGTAATCCCTTTCTCCTCGGCGACGGCCCCATACAACTCCGCCACATCGGCCACCAAAGGCGCCAGGTCGATCTGGGCGAAGGCAGAACGGCGCGACCCCGCCTCGATCTCAGCGATTCGCAGCAGCGCCTGGAAGACCGCGACAATGCCGTCCAGATCGGCCGTCGCGCGTTCTATCGCCGCGCGCAGATCGGGCACGGTCTCGGCATGCAGGCCGGCGTCTTCCAGCCGGGCACGGGCGCGCGTGATCGGCGTCCGCAGATCGTGGGCAATGGCGTTGGACACTTCGCGCACGCCCTCCATCAGCCGCGCCATGCGATCCAGCATGTCGTTGATGGTTTCGGCAAGCTGGTCGAACTCATCGCCACGGCCGGACAGCTGCACACGCTGTGCGAAATCGCCGGCGGCAATCGCCGTGGCGGTCGCCGAGACACTTGCCAACGTGTGGCGGAACAGGCTGCGCACCACCAATGCACCAACCGACGCCATGACCACCACGACCAATACTGCCCACAGCAGCGCGTCGGTCAGCAGCGACCGCAACCGCGCGCGCACGTGAACGTCGCGCCCGATCAGCAGGCGAAAACCGCCCGGCAGATTGTAGCTCTGCACCAGGGCCAGCGAGCGCATGCCGGCACGCTCGATCGGCAACTCGTACCAGGCGCCGGTCTGCGTGACGGTCTGCGGCCAGCGTGCCAGATTGCCGGCAAGACGCTCTTGTGCCGGATCGATCAGCAGGTAGATCGCATCGTCTTCGACGTCCTGCGTCAACCGGTCTTCGATGGTCAGCCCCAGCGCCGGCAGTCCGCCGGCGGCGAAACGTTCGGACAGGCTTTGCGCGTCAGCCTGGATCGAGGCCTCGGTCTGCCGGTCCAGCAGACCGGCGGTCGCCCACCAGAGGAACAGCGCCAGTGCCGCGGCGCTCAGCGCGAGCAGCACGGCGTAGATCACCGCGAAGCGGACGCCGGCGGAATGCAGCAAGCCTCTGTTCATACCACCGACCGGTCGGGGGTCGGCCACGGCAGGGAAGTGCTCGGACAGAACCGAGGACTGCGTCACGGGCTCTCGGCGCGCAGCATATAGCCGGCATTGCGCACTGTCTGGATCAACGGGATGGGGAATGGCTTGTCGACCTTCTGGCGCAGCCGCGAGACGTGGACGTCAATCACGTTGGTCTGCGGGTCGAAGTGGTAATCCCACACGCCTTCAAGCAACATGGTGCGCGTCACCACCTGGCCGGCGTGGCGCATCAGGTATTCCAGCAGGCGAAATTCGCGCGGCTGCAAGTCGATCTTCTGGCCGGCACGCTTCACCTGGCGCGACAAGAGATCGAGCTCGAGGTCCTCGACCACGAGTTTGGTCAAGGGACCTTCGCCCTTGCTGCGACGACCCAGCGCCTCCACGCGCGCCAGCAACTCGGCGAAGGCGAACGGCTTGGTCAGGTAGTCGTCACCGCCGGCCTTGAGGCCGCGCACCCGTTCGTCGACATCGGCGAGGGCCGACAGGATCATCACCGGCACCGAATTCTTCTGCGCCCGCAGCGTCTCGACCAGGCGCAGCCCGTCGATGCCGCCAGGCAGCATGCGGTCGAGTACCACCGCGTCGAACGTCTCGCTGGCCGCGAGGAACAGACCGTCCCGACCATTGTCGGCGTGTTCGACCACGTGCCCGGCTTCCTTCAGGCCCCGCACGACGAAGCCGCCGACGTCCTTGTCGTCTTCCACAACCAGAATACGCATCACCTTGCTCCTTCAACCGGCCCCGTCGGCGGGACGCCGGCCGACGGTCACCGGTACGTCGATCTCGTGACCTTGCCGGCGAATCGACAAGCTAACATCCTTCCCCGGCACCGCGGCGGCGACCGATCGGATCAGTCCGCGGGAACTGTCGATGCGCATACCGTTCACCGCCAGGATCATGTCGCCCTGGCGGATGCCGGCCTTTGCCGCCGGGCTGCCGTGCTCCACACCGGCGACCGTGACCCCGTTGTCCGAATCCTCCACCGAAACACCAAGCCAGCCACGTTCAATCTGGCCGCCACCGCGCAATTGGGCGACAATCGGCATGACCAGTTCACTCGGCGTGGCGAAACCGATGCCTACCGAACCGCCAGAGGGGGACACGATGGCGGTGCTGACACCGACCACCTGGCCTTCCATGTTGAAAATCGGTCCGCCGGAATTGCCTGGATTGATCGGTGCATCGAGCTGCAGAAAGTTGTCGAACGGTCCGGCGCCAAGATCGCGGCCGAGTGCCGAGACGATGCCGGCGGTCACCGAACCGCCCAGGCCGAACGGATTGCCCGCGGCGAGCACCCAGTCGCCGACCTCCACATGGCGCGAGTCGCCCCAGGCGACATAGGGCAGCGGACCGGGCGCGGACACAGTGATCAGCGCGACATCGGTCAGTTCATCGCTGCCGATGACCTTGGCGGGGTACTGTTTGCCGTCGGTCATCGAGACGACGATCTTGTCCGCATGTCCGACGACGTGGTTGTTGGTAACGATCAGACCGGACGGATCGATGATGAAGCCGGAACCGGCGCCCAGCGTCTGTTCATGGCGATTGGCGAAGCGGCGGCGGAATTCGCGCCCCAGGGGCGTGTCGCGCAATTCGGGCGGCAGTTCGGCTAGCGCTTCGCCGCCCGAGATTGTCTCGGTGACCGCGATGTTAACCACGGCCGGCAGCACACGCTTCACGAGCGGCGAAAAGCTTTGCGGCGCCGACCGGGCGATGGCGGTGCCGGGCGCGGCGGTGCAGGCGGTGACCAGCAGCGCGAGGACCAGGATCAGGCCCCGTGGATGGCGGCATAACGGCATTGGGATGGATTCTCTCTCCCGGGTCGTCGAGCGGTGCGTGTGCAGCAGATGGCATGCTGACGCGCCTGCAACAAGAATCCGCACATGAGAGTTTGGTCAGTCAGGGACGCGCCCGCACCTTTCTCCCCCGCGTTTTGTGGCAGGGGAGGCGGCTGGCGCTGTCGTGCCCCAATCCCATCCTCCCCCAACCCTGTTCCGCTGGGGGCCCGTCCCGCAAGTGGCCCGTCCCGCAAGGGGAGGGGGCGTGCATCGGGTTGTCACACGTCGGACCGGGTCGGATCCTCCGGCCATGGGTGCCGGGGGTAACGGCCACGCATGTCGCGCCGCGCATCGGCCCAGCCGCCGCGCCAGAAGCCTGCAAGGTCCGCGGTGATGGCAATCGGCCGCCCAGCGGGAGACAGCAGCGCCAGTTGCAGGGGTATGCGGCCGGCGGCCAGTTTCGGCGTCGATGCCAAGCCATAGAACGCCTGCGCCTTGGCCGAGGCCAGGGGTACCGGCTGGGTATAGTCGATCATGGCGCGGCCGTCCGGCAGGGCAAGTTGCGTCGGCAGGACTTCGTCCAGTTGTCGCGCGAGGTTCCATGACAGCAAGCCGCGCAGGATGACGCCGACGTCCAGGCGCGACAGGTCGGCAAGTCGGGACATTCCGGCAAGCCGCGGGGCCAACCAGTACTGG
>DATKFJ010000083.1:0-33846 GCA_035511435.1 Acetobacteraceae bacterium
GGAAGAGATGCCATTTGCGATCCAGCGTTTGCAGACGGACAGAGGCACGGAGTTCTTTGCCGAAGCCGTGCAGCGCCGCCTGATGGCGGAGGCCATCCGGTTCCGTCCCATTCGTCCACGATCGCCACATCTGAACGGCAAAGTCGAACGCGTTCAGCGGACGATGCTGGAGGAATTCTGGGCAGTCACCGACCCACGGGCAGCGGACATCGAACAGCAGCTCGCGCTGTGGGTTCACCATTACAATTGGCATCGGCCGCATGAATCCCTCGGAGGGCTGGCGCCGATTGAACGCGTGTGCGCGTTGGTCGACGAGACACCACTCTGGACCGACGTCAGCGCCGCATACGATCCCGATAACGAGCGGATCAGGGTCAGAGATTATGCCGTTGAGACTTCGTTACGAGCGTTGAAAGGATGTATGTGAACTTCACAACTCATTGTCCCCGTTATCGTTACCGAGGTTGGCACTTATCTGTTCTATGCTCCAGTCGGGCTCGCCAACTCCTTTCTCGGCATCATCATCGCTCAGACGACGCTTGATTCACCTTTCGTTATCGTCACCGTTGGCGCGAGCCTTGCTAATTTCGACGGCACGCTCATGCGGCTGCGACGATTTCCTGTGCGCGAACACTTGTGGCATTTCAACGCGTGATCCTGCCGTTGATCCCAGGTGGCCGCCGGGGAGCTGGTGACGACACTCGATCACCCGGTAGTGGGGCGATATCGGACGATGACGAAGCCGAGCAAATTCTCGGACCCGCCTGGGCCGGCACCGATCGCGTCGCCGATGTTCGGGCAGCATAGCGACGAGGTTCCTGTCGGGGTATGGTACTCGGCTGCCGAGATTGCGGCGCTACGTGAGCGCGGCGTGGTGCGCTTAGCGCGAGGATGGCTAAGTGGCGCAGCAGCCAATCACTCCAGTCCAATGGCGTACGGTCGATCGTCGGTGTCGCGTTTCAAGATCGGCGGCACATCCTAGGGCGCGGCAGTCCAGCTTCCACGCGTCGTCCATGAGCCCGTCGTCGAGATACTTCACTCCGACCCACCAGCGCAATGATGGCAGAGCAGCCACATCGCCAGGGAGTGCACTGGCCGCGATGCATTGGCCGCCTCATGCGACGCCCAGCGTCCGGGGGGCGGGCACCGCAATGCAAGTGCCCGCGCCACGCTGCGATGCCCGCCAAGTCGGGGTCCCTGGCGATGTGGCGATCGGGCGCGGCGCGGGCGACGGCGGGCGGATCGGGGAATATCGCACCCGCCGTCAGACGCCCTCAGCCGGTGCGAGTTATCCGGCCGGTGTGCGGATCCATCGTGAAGCTGGCGATCACCGATCCTTCTTGCGTGGCAAGTGAGAACCCTATGGAGCCATCGCTTCCTGCCGCCACATTCATCACCTTCCAGGTGTGGTTGCCGTTCCACAGCAGAAAGGCCTCGGCGATCTTCTGCACATCGGGCGGTGTGAGTTGCCGATCCTCCTGGCGGTACACCAGGGCGAACGTGCGCGGCGAAATCGGTCTGCGTCCCTCGCGGTCCCATCGGGCATGATCCCGATGCATCCAGCCCATCCAGGGCGGTCGCGGCGGAGGCGGTGCGCCCGGGCCGCCGGGCGGAGGCGGTGCCGGCTGGGCATCGGCGATCAATATGCCCGTAGTGGTGCCACCAAGGGCCAGGACTGCCATAACGGCCAAAATAGTCTTGCGCATCGCTGTCTCCCGGATATCGGCCCGCGTTCTGCGGCGGACACAGCATGGTCGCTTCGAGTTGCGCCTGTGTGTCAGACAAGCGACGAATTGCGACGGAATGCAAACTACTCTGCCGAAGCGGGGAGAAATACCGTATGTAACAGCGCCATGGAACAGATGCCGCACATCCTGGTGGTGGACGACGACCGGGAAATCCGCGATCTGCTGGCGCGTTTCCTGGAAGAGAAGCACCGCATGCGGGTCACCGCGGTGCGCGACGCCAGGGAGGCTCGGCGCGCCTTCACCAACGGCCACTACCACCTGGTCGTGCTCGATCTGATGCTGCCCGGTGAAGGCGGGCTGGACTTTGCCCGCTGGCTCCGCAGCCAGTCCGATGTGCCGATCGTGATGCTGACCGCGATGGGCGAGGAAACCGACCGGATCATTGGCCTGGAACTTGGCGCAGACGACTATGTACCGAAGCCGTTCAACCCGCGCGAACTGCTGGCCCGCATCCGCGCCGTCCTGCGCCGCGCCGGCGATGCCTCAGAACACCGCGCCGATGCGTCTTCTCGCAACGTGCGCTTCGCCGGCTGGACGCTGGAGCCGGCGCGGCGGCGCCTGGTCAACCCGGATGGAGACGAGGTCGCGCTGACCGGTGGGGAGTACGACCTGCTGGTCGCCCTGGTCGAACGCGCCAACCGCGTGCTAACGCGGGACATGCTCCTTGACCTTCTGCGCGGCCGTCAGGCGGGACCATTCGACCGGGCGATCGACGTTGCAATCAGCCGGCTGCGGCGCAAGCTGGAGGATGATGGCCGCAACGCGCAGCTTATCAAGACGGTTCGTGGCGGAGGCTACGTCCTGGCGGCGACGGTTGAGCGGGCGTGACGCCTCGCGTTTGGCCACGCAGCCTCGCCGCTCGTACGGCGTCGGTCCTGCTGGTTGGTCTCATTATCGTGCAGGCGGCCGGCTTGGCGATCCATGCATTCGACCGGATCGACCTCCAGCGCCTGGCGCAGGAACGCGAAATTGCCGTGCGGGTGATGAACATCTATCGCACGGTGATGCTGACCCCGCCGGATCAGCGCGAGGCAGTGCTTGGGGAATTGCGCCACTCGCCGGACCTGTCGGCCGAACTTGTGCAGCATCCGCCGACCGAGGATCTGCCTGACGCACTACCGTTTCGGCAGCGGCTGCTGCGGGTCAATCTGAATCTGGTTCCGTTGATGGGCGTGCCGCGCTGGCGCGGGCTGCGCATCCTGGAAGATCCTGGCAAGCACATGATCGTTGTCGGCCTGCACTTGCCCGGCGAGGACTGGCTGAACGTGTCCGTGAAAGTTCAGCCGCCCCGTCCTTGGCATTCACCGACGTTCCTTGCCGCCTTTCTACTGATGACCGCGGTTGCCGCTGCACTGACCGTGTGGGCTGTGCGCCGGCTGACCGCGCCTGTGCGCACGCTGGCTGCAGCAGCTGATGCGCTGGGACGGGACGTGAATGCCCCGCCGCTGCCGGAGGACGGCCCGTTGGAGGTCGCCACCGCCGCCAAGGCATTCAACACCATGGCGTCGCGCATTCGGCGGTTCGTGCAGGACCGCACCGAGCTGTTGACCGCGATCGGCCACGATTTGCGGACCCCGATCACGCGGCTGAAGCTGCGCGCGGAGTTCGTCGAGGACGACGAACAGAGGGGCAAGATGCTGGCCGATCTCGAGGAGCTGGAGGCGATGGTCTCTGCCACCCTGGCGTTCGGTCGCGATGCACGGACCACCGAGGCGGTGTCGTCGCTTGATCTCGCGGAACTGCTGCGCACGCTGCTGGACGAAGCCAGCGATTCTCGGCCCGACCTGGTCGAGCAGCTCCGCTACGAAGGTCCGCCGCATCAGACAGTGCGTGGCCGGCCGCTGGCGTTGAAGCGGGCGCTGGCCAACTTGGTATCCAACGCGGTGAACTATGGCGGCGGTGCGCGATTGCGGCTGATTCCCCCTGCCGATGGCCTGCTGGTGGCCGAGGTCGAGGACGACGGGCCGGGCATTCCGCCGGGCGAGCTGGAACGGGTATTCGAGCCGTTCCATCGGGGTGAGCCGTCGCGCAGCCGCGAGACTGGTGGGGTGGGGCTTGGCCTGCCCATCGCCCGCAACATATTCCGCGCGCATGGCGGCGACGTGGTCCTGTCAAACCGACCAATGGGGGGGGTGAAGGCGACGGTGACGCTGCCGGTATAAGCTACCGGCTGCGCCGGCGCAGATCGCGCTCATATATCCGACGATAACCGGCACCAGACTGTAACCAATTTCTGCGATGATGCCGGTGAAGGTAAAGAGCCGAATGCCCGAAGCAAATCAAGTCGTTTACCGTTCCGAACCGGTCCACTGCCAGGAGATGGCAATGGAGTGGACAGATTTCGCGGTCAGGAACCGGCTACTGTGCTGCAGGCGATTGTCATCAATTGGGGGAGGAAGCGTCATCCTTGCCATCCGTACGGGAGCTGCGCGGTGAGACGACTGACCACTCTGATCGCTCACACGTTTGTTCGGCGCGATATTCCGTCGCTGCCTCGGCCGAGACCCGTCACGGCGATTGTGCACGAGCGGCTCAATCGTGTACTCCGGCGTCGCCTGTCGGATCGTGTGATTGATGTATTCCAGGAGGCCTGCATCAGTGGCGACCTGGATACTGCGGAGGAGTTACTGGTTGTGATCGAGGCTATGTACTCTCGTCGCCAAAGTTCGGCCGGCGAGCGACGAATCAGTGACGAGGACGTGGTGCAAGCGAGCGAAGAGCTTGAGGGTCGCAGGGCGGAACGACAGTCCGCGGCCGACGAGGTGTCCGGCACGATCTGATATTGTACGCGTACGATTGATCCGGCGGCGAACATCCGGTGCAGATAGCGCAGCGTTCATTGCGAGAAGCGCTGTGACGCGGCAATCTTTTGCGCGACACGCACTGGCGGAGGACTGTCACGTTAACTCGGCTACGTGCCGTCGGCCGCGGCGATTTACATTTGGATTAGTGGCATGCCGATCGCCTGATGCGAAATAGCGCCGCCATGTCGGACTGTGCGAGCAGCAACAGCCGGTCCGCGGCGAAGTGCGACAGGTCAGGCTCGCCGCCCGCCTCAAGCAGCAGCACATAGTCGAAGCCGCAGAGATTCACCTTGCCGGGCACTGCAAGCGAACCATGACCGGCGCGAGAACGGGCGCGTTCTTCCAGTGCGCGATACGGCTGCAATGTCTCGACCGGTTGTTGCGACGGGTTGTCGAACAGGAAGGGCCAGAACGCACGGCGCTCGATTAGCAGCAGCGCCGCCAGATGGTAGTCCACCCGTATGCCGTTGGACAGTCGCCGGGCAAGCGGGCCGTTGCGCCAGTAGTCGGGTGCCTGCTCGGGCGGCACCGACGTGAGGAAGACGCGCGCCCCTGGCTCTACCGACGCGATGACCGACTGCATCCCTGCGACGTCGTGTCGATGCTGATGCCACGCATAGGCGACCGTGGCCATGCGGACGCCGAACAGCACGATGAACACGGTGACAGCGGCGAGCCGGGCGCCTCGTGGCAGGTCGGTGGGAAGCAATGCGCCGAACAGTAGGAAACCCAACATGACGATGAAGCGTGTGTCGACGAAATAGGTACCCTTGAAGGCCCCGGGGGATGCCAGATAGAGGCCGCCAACCAGCAGCAAAGCCACGCTGGAGTGCAAGGTGATGCGGCAATGGTGCGTGGCGATGCTGACAAGAAGGAAGCCGCCGACCAAGCAGCCTGTGACGATGTCGAGCGGCAGGATGTAGTTAGTGAACGGAAAGGCCAACTGTGCTAGCTTGCCGGCAATCGACAGATACTCGGTATGGTTGGGCTCCAGCGCGAGCGGCGACATCAGATACAGGCCGAACGGCACCGCAAACAGTGGCAAGAGAGTAGCCGTGCGCGCGAGCAGTACTGCTGGCTGCGCGCGGTGGGACCAGAGCCGTTCCAGTTCGTAGCCCGCGATCAGCACGTAGAAAAACAACAACCCCAAGAGGTGACAGAAGAACAAGGCCACAGTGCCGATGCACGTCAGTGTCACGGTGCGCCAGGGAGAGCTTTCGCGCCACGCCATCCAGCCGGCGGCAAGCAGCAGCGCAAAGCCGATGGCGGCGACGAAGTTCAGAAGTCCGAGCAACAATGTGCCGTTGTAGGCGACTAGACCGGATGCGAGCGGCCAGGCGGAGCGTGTCCCGAATATCACTCGGCTGTAGGCGATTGTGCCAAAAACCGGCAGCAGGATGGTACAGCCGATGACGATGCGACCGGCGAGAAAGATCGGCAGCACGTGCAGCAGCGGCGGCAACACGAGATCGGCGCCCAGATCGGGAATGATCGCCCAATGTGCCGCGTAGATTTGCGACAGGATCGGATCGCCAGCGCCGAACGCCAGCACTACGGCGCGCGCGAGGTGGTTCGGATAGTCGAGCAGCGGTGGCACATCGACCAACGCGAGCGGCGCCAGAAGGATGACGCATAGCGCCGCCAGTGCCGACGTCATGCCGGGTCTTGAGGGCCGCGCCGCCACCGCGCACACTCCCCCAATGGGACGACAGGCGATGGAACGACAGGAGAGCGACGATGGACCTAACGCAGTTCCGTGCGACGGTGGCGCAAGGCGCGCCGCCCGACGGCTTAAGCTTTGCATTGCAGACCCTGTGGTGGGATGCCAAGGGCGACTGGGATCGCGCTCACCAATGCGCGCAGCAGGATGAAGGCAAGGCCGGCGCGATCGTGCATGCTTACCTGCATCGCAAGGAAGGCGACATGCGCAACGCCGGTGGCTGGTACAGCCGGGCAGGCCGCGATCCCGCCACGGTGTCACTGGACGCGGAGTGGCAGTCGCTGGCGGACGAGATGCTTACACTAGACGCTGTCGAAGGCGCGCGCGCGGCGATGGACGGTTTCATGGCGGCGTTCAATGCCAGGGACGCCGATGCGATACGCTCACGCTGGTTCCACTTTCCCCATGTCCGCTTCCACAGTGGAACCGTGACGGTGATGCAGCGGCCGGACGACTACCACAATCTGGTGTGGAACGGCACCGGAGAGTCCGAGGGCTGGGGGCGCTCGGCGTGGGATTACGTAGAGGTGATCGACGCGGGACCGGCCAAGGTGCATTTCCGGGTGCAGTTCACGCGCTATCGCGACGATGGCAGCCCGATCGGCAGCTACCGTTCGCTGTACATCGTGACGGTCAAGGACGACCGCTGGGCGATCCAGTGTCGTTCGAGCTGGGCGGCCTGACAAACGGAGCAAACCATGATCACCAAATTCGCTACCGTCTATGCCGGCCATGTCGACATCGCGGATCGCGGGCAGGACGGCACCCCGGCGAACGAGCGGCGGTTCTCCAACGAGCATCTCGTCAGTGTGTTCGACAAGGCCGAGGCGATCGCCAAACTGATGGACGAGACCGGCTGGGATACGCTCTGGATGGCCGAGCATCACTTCCAGCAGGAAGGCTACGAGGCGATCCCGAACTTACTGATGGCAGCAGTGCATTTATGCCACCTGACGACGCGCCTGAAGATCGGCTGCGGATTCAATATTGCGCCGATGTGGCATCCGCTGCGTCTGGCCGAGGACTTCGCCTGCGCCGACATCATGACCAAGGGCCGCACGATCTTCGGTGTCGGGCGTGGCTATCATACGCGCGAGGTGGAGACATTCGGCGCGCCGATGCTTGACCAGAATGCCAATCGTGAACTGTTCGAGGAACAGGTCGAGATCATTTTCAAGGCGTTCGACAACGAGCGGTTCTCGCACAAGGGCAAGTACTACACGCTGCCACCGGAGGTGCCATATCGCGGCTATACGCTGAAGGACCTGACGCTGGTGCCGCGGCCGATCCATCGTCCGGTGGAGACATGGCAGCCGGTGGTCAGCGCATCGGCGCGCGGGCTCGACTTCATGGTGAAGCACGGCATCAAGGGCGCGGTCGGCGGCGGCGCGGCGACGTTGGAGCAGGGACCGATCACCGCGTTCCAGGAAGCCGCGCATCGTGCCGGCAAGGACTGGAAACTTGGCGAGAACCTGATGATCGGTATCGTCGTTCACCTTGCCGATTCTCGACAGCAGGCGCTGAAGGAGATCACGCCGCTTTACGAAGAGCATGCCAAGATGTTTGCGCCACTCGGGTTTCTGCCAGGCCTGACGAAGGAGCAGATCGCAGCGATCTCTCGTCGTGGCGGCTGGTACGAATCGGGCGTGCCGCGCGTGGAGCACTACATCGACAAGGGTGGCTGGTTCGCCGGAACGGCCGAGGAGTTTGTCGCGTTCCTGAAAAATCTGGAGTCACGTTTCCCTGGGATGGAGCACGTCAGCCTGTCGACGCCGATGGGTACGCCGCAAGCCATCATGCTGGATCAATATCGGCGTATTGCGGAACAGGTGATGCCGCACTTCAAACGTTGACGCACCACGTTGGGCAGTAACGCCTGCTGATCGACCTGTCGCATTTTTGACGATCGAATGGTTGCTGGCAGACGTTGACGCTGACGTGCGGAAATATATCGGTGAACAGGTAACCAGGCAGCGGCAGGAACGATGATCGGGTTCCGCGCGTACGAGGAACACCGGCGGGCCGGCGCGCTACCTCATTTACCATCCTCGGCCCCAAGCCACGTCTCGCCCGTCCATCCATTTTCGTCATAATCGGCCATGCACTGATCGACCAGCGCCTCCATAGCGGCCAGGTCGCCGCCGCGTTGCGCGCCGGTCAGTGTCTGCGCTCGGATATCTTCCCAGCCGCCGGCATAGTTGCGTTCGTATAACTCATGCCGCCCGCCGAACTCCGTGCCGACCGCGTCCCACAGCAGCTTCATGATCTTGATCCGCTCCTTGTAGTCCACACCGTGCGAACCGCGGACATATTGCCGCAGATAAGGTTCCACAGCCGGGTTGACAAAATCCTTCACCGATGACGGCAAATAAATCAACGCTGATGTCACAGTGCGCTCGATAATGTCCTTGATGCGCGGATACGCGTCCGGAGCGAACACGCGATATGCCAACCCCGCGCGCAGATTAGGCAGCACCGCGTCGCCCACCCACGGGTCTGGATCGTTCGCCATCGCGTTGGAGAGCGACCAGAACAGATTGCGCCAGGCAACCGCCTCGCCTAGCAGAACCTGATTGCCGCGCGCCTCGTCGCCGCCGGTGCAGCGCAGCGCCTTGGCGAGCAGGCCGCAGATGAAATCCAGCTTCACCGCGAAGCGCGTACAGCCCTGGAACTGGAAGCCGTGCATGAATCCCGATCGCGGATAGAAGCTCAGCACGCGCGCGGGATCGCGATAGATGAACACGTCCTCCCATGGCACAAACACGCGGTCGAGGATGAAGATCGCGTCGTTCTCGTCGAAGCGCGACGACAGCGGATAGTCGTATGGCGAACCGGTCAGCAGTGCAGCGCGCTCATACGACGTACGGCATATCAGCTTCAGTCCCGGTGCGTCGATCGGCACCATGAACATCAGCGACATGTCCAGATCCTCGGTCGCCGTCTTTGAGCTCTGGCCCATGAAGTTGTAGTGCGTGATCGCTGCTGATGTCGCCACCACCTTGGCACCCGACACGATGATGCCGCCATCGGTTTCCTGCTGTACCGAGACGTATACGTCCTTCACTTCCTCTGCCGGCTTGTGGCGGTCGATCGGCGGATTGACGATAGCGTGGTTCATGAACGGTACGGCTTCCTGCGCGCGCTTGTACCAGGCGCGGGCGTTGTCGGCGAACGGGCCGTAGTATTCCGCATTGCCGCCGAGAGTATTGGAATACGCCGCCTTGTAGTCCGGCGTGCGGCCCATCCAGCCATAGGTCATGCGCGACCACTCGGCGATCGCCGTCTGGGCGCTCCGTAGATCGTCGCGCGAACGCGGCACACGGAAGAATCGGTGTGTATAGCCACCCGATCCGGTATCGGTCGGGCAAGTTAAAACATCGTGGCGCTTCGAGTCGTGCAACGCGTCGTACAGCCGCGCGATCGAGCGCACGGAATTGCGGAGTGCCGCATGAGTGGTGACATCCTTTACCCGTTCGCCATCGATATACACCTCGCGCCCGTCGCGCAGGCTCTGCATATATTCGCCACCGGTGAAGGGGCGCTTGCGGTCGGCAATCGCATCCTCGGGCTTCATGGGTGTGCTCCTGGCTGGGGCTCGCATCGAGTGCTCATGTTCTTACGCAGAGGTTGCCGCGGCAAGACGCGACTATCACGCGATCAATCCAGCAGCCTGTTTTGCCGCGGCGCACCGAGACGCGGCAGGACTCCTACCGATGCACCAGCTTGCCCACGCCGCGGTCGTTCAGATGCACGTGAACATCACATGTAGAAGCCCAGACTCTTAGAGGTTAAGCGCTTGGGTTCGTCTATAAGACGGTTTCAACGCGGCCATCGATGACTTCTGCACGCAACATCGCGAGTTACAGCGACGAATCCACTTCCCGATCTCTGGCACATTCCATTGCACCGGCGAACAGTACTTCCAAAGCTCGCTGAGAGGCCGGCTATATCACTCCGACCGCTTCCGCAGCAGAAACCGTTGCCGTCCCTCGAGCACCGGCTCCTTCCGCTGGTTGTGCACCGTGCTGCGGAGGGCCACTACGCCAGTGCTGCGGTTAGGCGACAGCTCATCGACCTCAAGCGTCGGATACAGCGTATCGCCGGCGAACACCGGCTTCAGGAACCGGCTCGACTGCTCCAGAAAACCCAACCAGTGAGTCCTCGGTGACGGAGGGGAACAGCCCCCGCGCCCGGCGCGATCCGGATCAGCGTCTGGACGCCGTGCGCCGGCATCCACTGCAGTCCATGCGCACGGCAATATTCGATGTTGTAATGCACCGGATGGTTGTCGCCGCTCGCCGACTGGAACGCCAAGAACAACGCCTCGCATGAACCACTCACCAATAAGAAAATCGCCGAACCAACGCTGCTCTGGCACCATGCGATGTACCGCCGGTTCGAATTCGCTCATACCGCACCGGCCGCATGTAGTGCGGCGATCTCCCCCTCGGCATATCCCAGCTCGCGCAGCACGCTGTCGGTGTGTTCACCAAGCCCCGGCACGTCGCCCATCGATGCCTCGACATCGGTAAAGGTGAACGGAGGCAGCAGCGCGCGTACCGGCCCGCCGGGGGTGGCGATCTCGCGCCACCGATCCCGCGCGCTGAACTGTACGTGGTCCCAGACATCCTGCGCCTCGTTCAGCCGTCCATTGGCGATACCGGCCGCATCCAGTTTCGTCACCACCTCGATCGAGGTGAAATCACCAAAGTGTCGCTCGATAAGTTCCGTCAGTTCGTGACGATGCTCGCGACGCGCATTGTTGTCGCGGTACCGCGGATCGGTCGCGACCGAGGGCTGCTCCAGCACCTTGGCGCAGAAAATCACCCACTCGCGCTCGTTCTGTAGTCCAAAGATGACCTGGCCGTCCTTGGTACGGTGCGCGCCGTATGGAGCCAGCGCGGGATGGCTGGTGGGCGAGCGCGGCAACGGCGAGTGCGCGTACGCCACGCGGTACATCGGATACATCATCCACTCGGTCAGCGCGTCCAGCATGGCAATCTTCACGTTGGCGCCTTCGCCGGTCCGTCCACGCCGCACCAGCGCCGCTAGTATTCCTGACAGCGCATACATGCCCGTCGCGATATCGGCGACCGAGATTCCGACTCGCGACGGCGTATCCTCGGTGCCGGTCACGCTGATTACGCCAGACTCCGCCTGGATCAGCAGATCGTAGGCCTTCTTCTGTGCGAAAGGCCCGCTTTCGCCGTAGCCGGAGATGTCGGCCACAATCAGCCCAGGATGTCGGGGCGCAAGATTCGCGTGGCCGAGGCCAAGTCGCCCCGCGGCACCAGGCGCCAGATTCTGCAGGAGCACGTCGGCGCCACCGATCAGATTCTCCAGCACCTTGGCGGCGTCAGGGTGCTTCACATCCAGCGTGACGCTGCGCTTCCCCCGATTCAGCCAGATGAAGAAGCTTGCCTGGCCATGGACAAAGCTGTCGTACGACCGAGCGAAATCACCCTCGCCGGGCCGCTCGATCTTGATAACAGTGGCACCGAGATCGGCCATGTGCCGAGAACAGATCGGCGCTGCCACAGCGTGTTCCAGCGCGACGACGCGTATGCCTTCAAGAGGGAGCACGATCGATCCTGCCTTCCTGCGTTTTCGTCAGCCAGGAAAGCCCCGCGTCAAGCCGGTGTCAAAGCGCGATCGAAGCGACGGCGGACAGTTCATCGGCGATGCCAGAAGCACAGGCGAGGATCGCGTTGCCGTTGGTCGCTCCATCACAGGCCATAAACGGACTGAGGCGCGCCCCGGCCTCCGCCAGGATGGCCAAAGCCGCGGCGACGTCCCACAGGTTGATGTGCAGCTCCAGGTACGCATCGATGCGGCCAGCAGCGACATCGGCCAAGCCGAGAGCGCCGGACCCGCCCAGGCGCGGCATGGTGCCGGCGGCAATGATGCGATCGGCGAGCGCGATGAACTCTTCATGCGGCCGCCGACGCGACCAGCCGAGCTCGACGGTGGCACGAGCGAGATCGGTGGTTTCAGCTGCCCGGATCGGCGCGCCGTTCAGTGTCGCGCCGGCGCCGGCGCAAGCTGCGAAGGTCTCGTCCAATGCGGGCGCGACAATAACGCCGATCACCGGCGTATCGCCGTCCAGGCAGCCGAGCGATACGCAGAACCGTTTGCTGCCGCGCATGAAGTTGGCGGTGCCGTCGATCGGATCGACCACCCAGCGCAGGCTGCCCGAGCGAGCGGTGCCACCTTCCTCACCCTGGAACCCGTCCGCCGGATATGCCTGCGCCAGACGCCCGGACAACAGGCGCTCCACCGCACCATCGGCGTCGGTAAGCCAGTCCTGTGCGCCCTTCAGTTTGGCAGACGATGCACCCGGCGGCGGACGCAACCGCAAAGCAAGCGCCGCCGCTTCAGTGGCGAGCCGGACAGCGGTGTCGAAGCGATCGTCGAGTGCGTTCATCGGATCCCCGCGCGCATGAAGCTCTGTACGAACTGGCGTTGGAAAAGCAGGAACGCCACCAGCAACGGTGCGCTGGTCATCAAGGTGGCGGCGGTGACGATGGACCAGTCGATGCCCTGGTCGGTGGTGGCAAAGACGGCCAGACCCACCGTCAGCGGGCGTGTAGTCACGGAGTTGGTGATTATTAACGGCCAGAGAAAGTTGTTCCAGTGGTAGCTGACCGATACCAGGCCGTAAGCGATGTAGGTCGGCCTGGCGAGTGGTACGTAGACCCGCCACAGCCGCGCCAGCAAACCGCAGCCTTCCAGGCGCGCCGCGTCGTCGAGCGGCTGCGGGATGGTGAGAAATGTCTGACGCAGCAGGAAAATGCCGAAGGCGGAGCCGAGATAAGGCAGCGCGATTGCCACGATTGTATCCGCGAGGTGAAATTGCACCACGGTGCGGTAGTTCTCCACCAGTAGCACGTCGGGCATCACCATAAGCTGCAGCAGCACCACGGCGAACAGCAGATCGCGGCCGCGAAATGTCAGCCGGGCAAAGGCGAAGGCGGCCAGGGTGCACAGCACGAACTGCACGGCTAGGATCAGGGTGACCAGTATCACCGTGTTCAGTAGGTAGCGAGAGAACGGCGCGGCCTGCCAGGCGGTTTCGAAATTGGCGAGTGTCAAAGGGGCCAGCGGTGAGAAATGCGTGGCGTAGATCGCGGGATGGAAGGCCGTCCACGCGGCATACAGCAACGGCAGCAACCAGATCAAGCCGAGCAGCCAGGCACCCAGTGTCTCCAAGCCGCGGCCGATGGGGCGTTGGTCGGCGACAATCATCGGTAGTGCACTCGCTTGCCAATCACGCCGAACTGGAGAACCGCCGCGAGCGCCATGATCGTCAGTAGAACCACGGTGGCCGTCGCGGCGGTTGCGGTGTCCCAGAAGCGAAAGCCGGCCTCGTAGATATAATAGAGCAGCAACGTCGTGGCGTTGTCCGGCCCGCCGCGTGTCATGACCACGATGTGGTCGATAACGCGGAATGCGTTGATTACCGCGTTGACCGAGACGAACAGGGTGGTGGGCATCAGCAGCGGCAAGGTGACACGCTGGAAATAATTCCAGCGGGACGAACCCTCCAGCGAGGCGGCCTCGCGCAGGTCTGTCGGCATGGTCTGCAACGCCGCCAGATAGAAGATCATGAAGAACCCGGCTTCCTTCCATACAGCCACGGCGATCATCGCGGGCAGAGCAGTGGACGCATCGCCCAGCCAGTTGTGCCGACCGCCGCCGAACACCGCCATGATCCGGTCGAACAGGCCATAGTCTGGCGTGTAGAAGAACATCCAGATGTTCGCGACGGCGATCATCGGCAGCATGGTGGGCAGGAAATACGCCATGCGCAGGATCGCGCGGCCTGGCAGCGCCTCGTTCACTGCCAGGGCCATCAACAGCGCGAGCACGATCGAGGTCGGGATGGTGGCGACGGCATACCAAGCATTATTGCGTAGTGCCTGCCAAAATACCGGGTCCTGGGTGAGACCTACATAGTTATCCAGGCCGGCGAATGGCGGGGAACGACTGCCGTGCGGGGTTGCATAGAAACTGTCAATTAGCGTGGCAATTGCAGGCCAATGGGTGAATGCCAGCAGCAGGACTAGGGCGGGCAATAGCAGCAGCCAAGCGTGGATAGTTTCGCGCCGCATGCCCGCCAACTTTTTCAGGCCTTCTTGTATGGCTTCAAGATGCGGTCGGCCTCGCTCTGCGTGTCAGACATCGCCTTGGCTGGAGTCTTATTGCCGTTCAGGCATGCCTGGATGTTGTCGGTCAGCACCTTATAGACCCTCTGGTTCTCGTGCACCGATAACTCGCCCGTCGCCACCGGCAGGAAGGTGCGCGCCACATTGGCATCGGGGTATTTCGCGATGTATTCCTTCAACGCCTGCGTGTCGTAAGCGGCGGGGCTGGTGGCAATGTAGCCGGTCTTGATCGACCAGTCGGCAGCGCGCTCCGGAGCGCTGATCCAGCGAGCGAAGCGCAGCGCGGCCGCCCGTTCGGCTGGCGCCGCGTTCTTGAAGAAATACAAATTGCCGCCACCCACCACCGTGTGCGGCGAATCCTTGCCCGCCAGGCCCGCTACGCCGAACGGGAAGGTCGCCTTGGCGCGGAAGTTCGGCAAACCGCCTGTCGTGAACTGGATGATCGCCGCGTTTCCTTGCAGGAAGTCCGGCGTCAGATCGCCCCAGTTGCTCACGCCTTCCGGGCTGGCGTGATGTTCGGTTGTCAGGCCGCGCCAGAATGCCATCGCGTCGATCGTCTTGGGCTGGTTGAAGTAGACCTCGGTGCCGGCTTGGTTCATCAGCTTCTGCTCTGCCTGGTTCGCGAGCGCACCGAAGGTCCACTGGGCGTTGCCAAGGTCGCCGGCCATCTTGATGCCCCACCGGGTCACGCGCCCGGAGGCATCGCGCTTGGTCAGTTTTTCCGCCACTTTGGCCAGTTCGACCCAAGTAGTCGGGAACTTTTCGGCGGCCAGATCGGAATCCTGGAACGCCGCCTTGTTGTAATAGAAGATCGCGGTCGAACGCTGGAACGGGATCGACCAGGTTTTTCCATCGGCGTGGCTGTTCGCCATGAAGGCCGGATAGAATCCGGCGATCCATTTTTTCCCATCGGCATCCAGGCCGATCTCATCAAGGGAAACCAGGATGTCCTGATCCTGCAGACTGTGCATCTCGGCCGCCAACAGTACGGCGAATTGCGGCCCAGTACCGGCCTTGATCGCGGCCAGCGCCTTGATCAGCGTCTGGCTGTAATCGCCCGCATATACCGGTTCGACGGCAATGCCGCTCTCCTGTTGGAATGCCTTGCAATAGCTGTCCATGATCGTTTGCAGAGGGCCGCCCACTGCAATGGGATAATAGAACGTCAGCTTCTGCGCGTCCTGCGCGCGCAGAATTGCGGGCGCAGCCATAACGCTGACTCCGGCAGCCAGTACGGTGCGGCGACGAATCATGACGCTTCCCTCATGTTGTTCCTTGGTTACCGGTGAAAGGGACGCAACAGCCTCGAGGCCGCGGCTTGCGCTTCGGTCAATGCTGCATCGGGGGATTTCTGCCCGAGCAACGCGGCTTGCAGGCCATCGTTCAATGTCTGGGTCACGTGCTGGTTGTCGTGAGTCGACAGCTCAGCGACGGCGTATTGCAACTGATCGCGTGCCACAGCGGCAGGTGGGAAATCGGCGACATATTGCCGCATTGCCGGCGTTTCCCATGCTGCATGACTGGTCGCGACATAGCCGGTGTCGATGCCCCATTGCGCCGCGCGCTCCGGGCTGCTGATCCAACGGAGAAAGCGTAAGGCCACCTCACGCTGAGGCGCGCTCGCGGTCTTGAACAGATAGAAGTTGCCACCGCCGGTTGGAGAACCGCGCGACTTGTTGGCTGGCAACATGCCTACGCCGAACGGAAACTTCGCATTGGCGCGGATGTTCGACAGGTTACCGGTGGTGGTCCAGATCATTGCCACCTTCTGTTCGAGAAAGTCGCGCGGAGTGGTGCCCCAGTCGACCACGCCAGGCGGGTGCGCATGATACTTCGCGGCAAGATCGATCCAGTAGCGTAGGGCCTCCACGCCGGCGGGACTGGCAAAATCAGTCTCGGTGCCGTTGGCCGTGGCCAGCGTGCCACCAGCTTCGGTTACGAGAGCCTGGAACAGCCAATACGCGAAGCCGGTGGCGGGAATTTGCACGCCCCAACGATCGACCGAGCTGCCACTTCGCCTGGTCAGCTTCGCAGCGAATGAGGCATGCTCGGCCCAGGTGGCGGGCGGATGTTCGGGGTCAAGGCCGGCATCCTTGAAAGCCGACTTGTTCCAGTACAACACGATCGTCGAACGCTGAAATGGGATGCCCCACGTGTGGCCGTTGATCTCGCCGTTCTTCAGGAAGGCTGGATAGAAGCTGCGAAGCCACGCTCGGTCCAAATCACTGTTCGATATCGTGTCGAACGGCACGATCAGGTCATCATCTATCAGCGAGAACACGTCTGTGGAAAGCAGCACGGCCATCTGCGGTCCGGCATTTGCCTTCAGCGCCGTCTGTGCCTTGGTCAGCGTGTCCTGATAAGTCCCGGCATAGACCGGCGTGACCTTGATGGTCGGGTTCTCCCGCTGAAAGTCGGTCGCGTAGCCATCGATGATCTTGGTGATCGGGCCGCCGACGGCGACTGGGAAATAGAAGCTGATGTCAGCTGTGGTCCCGGCGGCTGCAGGCGCGATGGCTGGTAACGCCAGCGTTGCGGCGGCTGCATTTAGCAGTCTGCGACGCGTGGTCCGGATCATGCGCCAACTGCCTCGCGAACGGAAATGATCCTTTCGCAGCGACGCCCGGTGGCGGCGTCGAAGAGATGGATGGGGTCGTCGCTTGTTAGCCGCACCGGCGTGCCGTCAGCCAAGACGACACGGCCGGGAAGCCGCGCCAGCATCGTCACATCGCCGACGCTGCAGGCGAGCACCGTGTCGGCACCGAGATATTCAGCATGGCCCACCAATGCTGGTATCCCATGCTCCGCCAATCGAATGCTCTCCGGACGGATGCCACCGAGCAGTTCGCCTTCGGCCAGTGGCGCAAGGATCGGCCCATCGGTTCCACGAAGCACCATGCCAGAGTTCCGTCTTTCCAGCGGGAACAGATTCATCGGCGGCGTGCCAATGAAGCTTGCGGCGAAACTCGTTGCCGGACGCGCATAGACTTCCGCCGGCGGTGCGTCCTGCTCGATATGGCCGTCGCGCAGCAGCACGATCTGGTCGGCCATCCCCATGGCCTCAGTCTGGTCATGCGTGACATACAGCATAGTGATGCCCAACCGGCGCTGGAGCGACAGGATCTCCCTGCGCATGTCGGCACGAAGCTGCGCGTCCAGGTTCGACAGTGGTTCGTCCATCAGGCAGACCGGGGTCTCGGCTACGATCGCCCGACCGAGTGCGACGCGCTGCTGCTGTCCGCCGGAGAGTTGACCCGGCTTGCGTTCCAGCAAATGCCCGACGCCGAGAATCTCCACCGCGCGCGCCAGCCGGCGAGTCCGCTCTGGCGCAGGCACATGGCGTGCCTTCAGGCCGAATACAATGTTTTCCGCAACGTTCAGGTGGGGAAACAGCGCGTAAGATTGGAACACCATCGCGACGCCGCGCGCTGCTGGCGGCAGACCCGTCACGTCACGGCCGGCAATTTCCACCTGGCCGCTGCTCGCCGTCTCGAGTCCCGCAACGATACGCAGGCAGGTGGTCTTGCCGCATCCCGACGGGCCAAGCAGTACAGTGAAGCTGCTGGGCTGGATGTCGATCGAAATACGATCGAGCGCGGCAGTCGTGCCCCAGCGTCGGCTCACATCTGTCAATCGCACTGATACGCCCGCCGACGGCGATCGTGACGGTGACTGGATTGGTTCGTCGCGGGGCATCAACGCGATCTCGTTCGAGGGATGGGAGCGCAATCTGCACAGCGAATCACCGATACGGCAAGCCGGGCGAGGTCGTCCGGACATGGCGTTTGAATGAAACCGGCATTGATCTTCGGCGCGCGCCGGGGAATGTTGCTGCGATGTCGATTCTGTCAGGTCATGCCCGAGTCGCCGGCATTGCCGGCTGGCCCGTCACGTATTCACGCTCGCCGCGTTTGCACGGGTTCTGGTTGCGGCGGCATGGGATCGATGGCGCGTATATTCCCCTGCGCATCCAGCCTGGTGACTTCCCAACCGCCATGCGTGGCCTTGTGGCAGTCGGTTTCGCCGGTGCCAATGTCACCATTCCATACAAGCTTGCGGCTTTTGACATCTGCGATTCGGTCGATGACACGGCGCGCCGCGCGGGAGCGGTCAATACGCTGGTGTTTCGCGACGGCAGTATCGCCGGCAGCAACACTGATGGCTACGGCTTCATCGCGAACCTTCGGTCCTCCGGGGTGGACCCCGCCGCCGGTCCCGCGCTGGTACTCGGTGCGGGAGGTTCGGCGCGTGCCGTTGCCGCAGCACTGCAAGACGCGGGCACCCCGGTGACTGTCGCCAATCGTTCCCGGGCACGGGCCGAGACCCTTGCGCGCGATCTGCCTGGGCTGCGCGTCGTCGATTGGAATGCGAGGCAAACTGAACTCGCAGATCATGTGCTGGTGGTAAACGCGACGCCACTTGGTATGGTGGGACACGATCCACTGGATCTCGACCTGTCGCATGCGCAGCCATCACTGGCTGTCGCCGACAATGTCTATGTGCCGCTGGAGACGCCGCTGCTAACTGCCGCGCGTGCGTGCGGACTGCGTACGGTCGAAGGCCTAGGTATGCTGTTGCATCAGGCTGTTCCGGGGTTTCATGCCTGGTTCGGTGTTGAGCCGCAGGTGGACGAGGAGCTTCGCCAGTTCGTGGCTGTGGACTTGCCGATGCGATGAAGATCCTAGGACTGACCGGCGGGATTGGCATGGGCAAGTCGACAGCAGCAGCCGCTTTCCGCCGCGCGCGGATACCGGTGTTCGATGCGGATGCCGCGGTGCATCGGCTGCAGGCGCGCGGCGGGCGGGCGGTTCGCACCATCGAGGCGGCATTTCCGGGCACGGTCCGGGACGGCGCGGTTGATCGGGTCGCACTGCGCAATGCGGTCCTTGGCAACCCCAGCGCACTCGCCCGCCTGGAGCGCATTCTGCATCCGATGGTCGAGCAGGAAGAGCGTGCGTTCGTCGCCCGGGCGCGTCGAAGGGGCGATCGAGCCGTAGTACTGGACATCCCCTTGCTGTTCGAAACTGGCGGAGACCGGCGTGTCGATCGGGTCGTTGTTGTTTCTGCTCCGCGCGCGGTGCAGATGTACCGCATCCGTTCGCGTCGACGGATGAACGCCGAGGACATCGCAGCGGTGATCGCGCGTCAGATGCCGGATGCCGAGAAGCGCCGCCGGGCGGACCTGGTTGTGCGGACAGGTCTCTCGCGTCGCAATTCGCTGAAGGCGCTGAGCCAGTTGATCAGGGAAGTCCTCGCATGACCCGTGCCATTCTGTTCGACACGGAAACCACCGGACTGGAACCGCATCTCGGGCATCGGGTAATCGAAGTCGCCGCACTGGAACTGCTGAACGACTTGCCAACCGGGCGCCACTTCCACGCGATGATTAATCCGGAGCGCGATATACCGGAAGACGCCACGCGCATTCACGGCTTGACCTTGGGGCAACTGGCAGACAAGCCACGTTTTGCCGAAATCGTTGACGAGATGTTGACGTTCTTCAGCGATGGGCCGCTGATCGCGCACAACGCTCCGTTCGATTTCAACTTTCTCAACGCGGAGTTTGGCCGGATAGGCGTGCCGATATTGCCCGCCACACGCATGGTCGACACGCTCGCGCTGGCCAAGACGAGGTTTCCCGGCATGCCAAACAGCCTGGACGCGCTCTGCCGGCGGTTCGCCATCGACCTGAGTGCGCGTACGACGCACAACGCTCTGCTGGACTGTCGGCTGCTGGCCGAGGTCTATGTGGAGCTCACCGGTGGACGTCAGCGCGGCCTATCGTTGGCTGCCGAAAAGGCGACAACCGAGCTCATTGTCTATACGTACACGGGCAATCGCATGCCCCGGCCTATGATCCCAAGCGCAACTGAAATCGCTGCGCACGCCGGGTTTATCGCGCGACTGAAGGACCCGGTCTGGTCGCAACCGTGAATTTGCCGACCCACAATGATGCGCGTTATCGGGGATTGCGCGTTATCGGAGTATTTCGGAGAAGATTCCGGGCAGGCGTAGAATCGTCAGGTAGACGAAAGGGCAATGGTGGGGGCGGCAGCTCTGGAAGGAGTACGCCACATGCTGCATCGAGTGGTCAGGGGCGGTGCGCCTTAGGCGACGGCTGCTGTACCGCCTGCCTGGGCCTGCGCACGCCGTGCCTGCCACAGCGCGACGAAGTCGATCGGCTGCAGGAGCACCGGCGGAAATCCACCGTCACGAGTCACGTCCGAAAGGATATTACGCGCAAATGGGAACAGGATGCGGGGACACTCGACCAGCAGTACCGGCTCGATCGCATTGTCTGGCAGGCCGCTCAGGGTGAAGACACCGGCGTAGGTCAGTTCGGCGACGAACACCGTCGGGGGCACCGCGGCTGACTGTCCGTTGCCTTGCGCCGCAGCGGCTTCGTGCGCCTCCGCGCGGATCATGATAGCGACTTCGAAAATGTTCTGTCCCTCGTGCACGCGACGCGCCTGCACATCCAGGTTGATGTTGACCTGGGGCTGTCCGCGGAGCTGGGTATACACCTGGGGGGCACCGGGCACCTCGAAGGAAAGGTCCTTGACGTACTGGATATTGACCACCAGCGGCGGCGTCGGGGCCTGGCCTGCCGGCTGCGGGGAAGGGGTCGTCTCGGACATTACAGTCTCCGTGTCATCACACAGTGGGGCAAGGGTGCCAGTGGGGGTCAAGGGTGCCAGTGGGGGTCAAGGGTGCCAGTGGGGCCGGCCGGGTAGCACGGATAGGCAAGGCGCGCCATCCTGTTCGGCACCCGGTCAGGCTCGCCAGGTGATCTCCTTTGGCGCCGGACCGGTCGGATCGCAGCGGAGCCACTGGCCGTTCATCACGCTCGCGCCGGTCAGCGACAGGATGAAGCCCCAGTGGCTGACGACGAGCGTGTCGGACCAGTCCGGCAAGGCCGCCATCTCGGCGCGGAACAGTGCGGCACGGTCGATGACTGATGCCGCCGGCTCCTCTATTGGCGGCCACCAGACCTCATCTATGGTCGAAAAATCGTGCTCGGGCCATGCCCGCTCCAGTTCGGCCTTGGCCGTCCCCACATCGCAGGCGAAGGCGTAACGCTCCCGCACGATCGGATTGACCAGTACCTTTACGCCAAGCGCCCTGGCGATCGGGGCGGCGGTCTGCAGCGCCCTCGTGTACGGCGAGGTGACGATGCGGCTGATGCGCTCGCCAGCGAGGAGCCGAACTGCCTCGGCCGCCTGCATATGGCCGAGTTCCGTGAGGCGCGCATCGATGATGCCGGGATCCTGGCGCGTCGCGGTGAAATGCAGGTTGAATTCGCTCTGCCCGTGGCGCAGCAGGATCATATATGAGGAATACAGGCCGGTTTGGCAGTCGGCAACCCCGGCATCCGCGCGAGAATTGTTTGTGTCGAGGGCGGCGCACCCTTATCTGTGGTTGGTAAGGAGAGCGATGATGGGTGCGAGCAGCGGTTTTCCGATCGACCTGATCCTGTTTGGGATGATCGCGGCCTTCTTGGTCCTGCGGTTGCGCAGCATCCTTGGTCGGCGCACCGGCTTTGAGCGCCAGGCGCCCCCATACCAACCGCCGGCCGGCCCGGCCGCAACCGGCCCGGTGATCGACGGGCATGCGGAGCGACCGGCGGCGACGGTGGTCCGCGTGTTGCCGGAGCCAGCCAGCACGACCGGACAGGCCCTGGCGGCGATGCAGTCCATCGACCGCAGTTTTGACCCTGCGGCATTCCTCGACGGTGCGGAGAAGGCATTCCGCATTATCGTGGCTGCGTTCGCGTCCGGAGATCGCGCCACGCTGCGGGGCCTGCTGTCCGACGACACCTATCACGCATTTGACCAAGCGATCGCCGCACGTGAGGCCGCCGGCCAGACGCAGGTCAGCGCCATTCATGGAATGCACAGCGCCACGATCGAGAACGCGGAGCTGCGCGGGACCGTCGCCTTGATCACCGCGCGGTTCGTGTCTGACCAGACTAGCCTGACCCAGGACAAGACTGGCCACCCAGTGACAGGGGCGGATGCGGTGACCGAGATCACCGATGTCTGGACATTTGAGCGGAATCTAGCAGCCCATGATCCTGTCTGGCGGCTGATATCCGCCCGAAGCGCCTGATGCCTGGCATCGCGGCCGGCTAGATGGAGCAGGTCGCCGACGATGAGGCGCGGCAGATTTCTGGTGCGCATCGCCTGCTGTGTGGCGACTGCCTGACCGAATTGCCTGGTCTGGCAGCGAGCACAGTGGATGTAGTGGTGACATCGCCACCCTATAATCTTGGATTGTCCTATCGTGGCTACGATGACCGGCGGACGGAGAATGAGTACCTGGATTGGCTGATCCGGGTGGCCGGCGAAATCCGCCGTGTGATGAAGGCGGACGCATCGTTTTTTCTCAATATATCGGGCTCGTCCAGTGCGCCATGGCTACCGTTTGAACTGATTGTGCGGCTGCGCCCGTTGTTCGTGCTGCAGAACCACATAACGTGGATCAAATCGATTGCCACCAGGAGTGATTCAGTCGGTCACTTCAAGCCGGTGGGCGGCCAGCGCTTTCTTCACCACAACCACGAACACATCTTTCATCTGACGCTATCGGGCGATGTGAAGCTGGACCGGCTGGCGATCGGAGTGCCGTTCAAGGACAAATCAAACATCGCGCGCCGTGGTCATGCCAAGGACCTGCGCTGTCGCGGGAATACCTGGTTCATTCCGTACGACACGGTCCAGAGCAAGGCGGCAAAGTTTCATCACCCGAGCACGTTTCCCATAGCACTGCCACGGTGGTGCATCCGTCTCCATGGTCACGAGAATCCACTTGTGCTGGATCCATTCATGGGAACTGGCACAACCATGATGGCGGCACAATTGGAAGGTGCCCGTGGCATTGGTATCGACATGGACCCATCGTATGTGGCGATCGCCGAGGCGCGGCTTGTTGAAGCCAGCCACGTGCAGAACCCCTTGTCTGGTCTCTGAACGGACCACGTTCTAAAGTCGCTCCATGCCATCAAGTAGACCGCGCGTTGCCCTGTTCGTCACCTGCCTGGTCGACCTGCATCGACCTTCGATCGGCTTCGCGGCGATAAGGTTGCTGGAACAGGCCGACTGTCTGGTCGAGGTACCACGCGCGCAGACCTGTTGCGGTCAGCCCGCATACAATTCCGGCGACCGTGTAACCACGCGCGATCTCGCCATGGGGATTCTCGACACGTTCGGAGGCTATGATTACGTCGTGGTGCCATCCGGTTCCTGCGGCGGAATGCTGAAGCACCACCTGCCACATCTATTCGACGACGATCCTGACCTGCGCGCGCGCGCCGACGCATTGGCCGCAAGGACATTCGAACTGGTTAGCTTTCTTACCGATGTGATAGGAGTTGACCAGCTGCCAAACAGGTACGCCGGCGGCACTGTCACTTATCATGACGGTTGTTCGGGCCTGCGTGAGCTGGGCATCAAGCAGCAGCCGCGGAAACTGTTGCAAGCGGTCGGCGCAAGCGTTGTTGAGATGGCCAATCCGGAAGTGTGCTGCGGGTTCGGCGGTACGTTCTGCGTGAAATATCCCGACGTCTCGATCCGCATGGTTTCCGACAAGACGCGCGACATCGTTGCCACCGGCGCGGACACGGTGGTTGCCGGCGACCTTGGCTGCCTGCTGAATATCGCTGGCCGTTTGCAACGTGAAGGCTGCCGCACGAATGTGCGGCATGTCGCGGAGGTCCTTGCCGGGATGACCGGGCAAGTGCCACCCATTGGCGAGGGACGTTAGTAGCGCGACGTTTCGTGCCTTGGGGTGCCTGCTTCGTCAGTGGCCGCGCAGAATCTGACTGAGGAACAGCTTCAGTCGATCGGTCTGCGGATCCTCGAACATTCTTTGCGGCGTCCCGCTCTCGACGATCTCGCCACGGTCCATGAACAGGACACGGTCCGCCACTTGGCGCGCGAAGCCCATCTCATGCGTCACACAGACCATGGTCATGCCCGACTGGGCCAGCTCGATCATCACATCGAGCACTTCTTTGATCATCTCGGGATCCAGGGCAGAGGTCGGTTCGTCGAACAGCATGATCTTGGGGCGCATGCACAAGGCACGCGCGATGGCGACACGCTGCTGCTGCCCTCCGGAAAGTTGCCCGGGATACTTCTTCGCCTGCTCGGGGATCTTCACACGAGTCAGAAAATTCATCGCCAGTTCCTCGGCTTCCGCCTTGGGTGTCTTGCGCACCCAGATCGGCGCGAGTGTGCAGTTCTCCAAAATGGTCAGGTGCGGGAACAGATTGAACGACTGAAACACCATGCCGACTTCCCGCCGTATCGTGTCGAGTGCCCGGAGGTCATCGGTCAACTCTGTACCATCGACGATGATCTTGCCTTCCTGATGGACCTCCAGCCGGTTGATACAGCGGATCATGGTGGACTTGCCGGATCCTGAAGGTCCGCAAACCACCACACGTTCCTTTTCCGCCACGCTCATGGACACGTCGCGTAGGACGTGCAACGAACCGTACCACTTGTTGACCTTGTCCATAAGGATGGCGGGCGGTCCGTTGGCGTCTGCCGGCGGGGTAACGACTTGTTGGGACACGGCAGCGTGGCTCATCGGGTTATCCTCTGTTCAGTGGCGGTGAGCGCGGCCGAGCTCCCGCTGCGCCCGCGGCTATAGTGAGACATGGCGAAGCAAAATGCGATGTATATGGCTGCGAGCATCAAATAGATTTCGGTGGAGAAGCTTTGCCCCGTTGGATCAGTGAGCGCGACCTTGCCCATCCACAGCAGGTCGGACAAGTCAACGATCAGGACCAGCAAGGTACCTCGAAGAAGCCAATGAATGTGCTGACCAGTGGCAGGATCACCTTACACAGTGCCTGGCAGGATGATGAAGCCCGTCTTGTTCCAGTAGCTGAGGCCGAGCGCATCGTCGGACTCTGCGTGGCCCTTCGGCAGCGCTTGCAAGCCGCCACGCACCACTTCCGCGACATAGGCGGCCGCAAACAGGATGAAGGCGACCAGCGCGTGCAGCAGCATATCGATGTTAACCCCCGGCGGCATGAACAGTGGAAACATCACGCTGGCCGTGTATAGCAGCGCCGGCAGTGGCACGCCGGGGATCAGCTCGACATAGAGCACGCATAGAAACTTTGCCGCAGGCAAGTTAGTGGAACGGCGGCCAAACGCCAGCAGGAATGCGAACGCGAGCCCGAAGGTCGATCCGGAGTGTCAGCCCAATGATGAACGTGAACCTGACCGGCCAGACTGCCGGCAGCTAACGGGTTGCGTCCTGCCGTCTATCCAGGAGCAACAAGACGGCGAACAGAATGCCTAGCCACATGAACGTTGAGCGCCCGATGAACGGAAACTCACCTGGTCGGCTGAGGATAGGGCGTCCGGCGATCGGCGGACTGAGCGACGCGTGCGCTGTCAGATCAATGGCAGTTGGTTGCTGCCTAGCCTTCTCGCAACCCTGCCCGGCGCAAGCCTTCCGCATAGAGCGCCAGATCGTCGCGGCGGATCATCGGCGAGCGTTCGATGGCACTCCTGATGGAGAAGCCTGGTTCGAGTATCAGCAATCGAGCCAGTACCCGCGCGGCTTCCTGATCATGCTGGAGATGGCCGAGGGTTGCCAGATAGCCTTTGTAGGTGGAGGAGCAGCCAGGATTGAGCTCAATCGCTCGGCGCCCGCTAATAATCGCGTTCTCGAAATCGCCCCGCAGGAAATGCGGCATCATCAGCGCCATGTCGAAAAAGAACGCGTGCGGGTCGTGTGGCGAAAGCCGTTGGGCTTGGGTGATATGCTGGATCGCTGTCTCCTGGCGACCGAGATAACTGTGGGCGAACCCTGAAAAGCACCATGCCAGCGGCAGGTGGGGATTCACCGAGAGAGCCCGTTCATGGAGGGCCCGTGCCTCTTCGGGGCGCTTGTGCAGGAAGCTGCGGACATGTCCGACCAGCGTCAACGCGCGCGCATCGGCAGGATCGAACGTGACGGCCCTTTCGGCCAGTTCACCCGCGCGGCCCGTCGCGGCGATCGGATCCTTTGCCCAACCCTGTCCTACGAGCAACAGATGCCAATAGGCCCACCAAGCATGTGCTGCTGCATTGCCGGGTTCAACGGCGACTGCGGCCGCAAGCATGTCGCCGGCGGCATGGAAGCCGGAAGGCTCGAGCCGGTAAATCGCCGGAATCGCACGCAGAACGAGACTATAGGCTGTGGGTTCGGTGGACTGATGAGCGATGAGACGTTCGCCCTCGCGAAGCAGCAATTCGGGGTCGATCTGGGCTGCCGTCTCGGCAGCGATTTCGCCCTGCAGTGTCAGGGCATCGTGCGACTCGCGATCGAAACGACGAGCCCAGACCACTTTGCCGCCAGCATCGACATCGAGCAGACGAACGATGACGCGAATGCAGTTTCCTGAGTGCTGGATTGAGCTGTCGAGCACAAAATCCAGATCGCGATCCTGCCATGCGCGGCCAGTTGGCGCCTCATGGCCACCGCCGGACGCCGTTGGAGTACCGGCAACACAGGAAATCCAGCGAAAGCGCGACAAGGATGCCGTGATGTCCTCTGCCAAACCAAGCAACAGGCCGTTCAATCCGCCCCCATCCAATGTACGTGGCGGCAGAACAGCGAGGCGAATTCCTTTGGTCGCCTCACGAGTTCCCAGATCGCCGAGCACGGGCAATCGTGCATGCGGCACGTCAGCGACCAGCGCCTGTGTCTCGAGCGAGGGGATCAATCCGGCATTTGCCAAGGCTGCGGCACATCGCTCAAAAGCCAGACGCGCGGCGGTGCGGCCATCCAACAAACAACGTGCGCGGATGATTGCCTGCCAGGCGCCCTCGTGGATCTGATCGATCGACAGCAACCTTTCGGCGGCCGCGATCGCGGCACCGGGATCGGATTGAGCAGCCAGTACCCGCTCGGCTATTGAGCGCGCGAGTTGTGCGATGCGCTGACGCTCCTCTACGAGCCAGCGATCGAACGCCGGGTCAAGTCCTAGCAGGTCATCGAGCAATGCAGGCTGAAACAATTCCAGCCCTTCAGGGTGGGGCACGGTCGCTGCGCCGAGCATGCAGGCATCAACCCAGAGCCGATCATCGAGCAACACCAGATGGTTGCGGTCTGCTCGCAGCAGGGCGAGCGCGCGCGATCCCAGGACGAGCTGCAGTTCGTGGACCGATTGCCGCAGTGATGCCCGTGCCTGTTCCTTTTCCCGCTGGCTCCAGAGCAGTCCGGTCAACCGGGTGCGCAGTACCGGCCTGCCCCCTGCGAGAGCCAGCACGGCCAAGACAGCCCTGGTCTTTCGCGAACGTGGCAGAACACTTTGTCCAGCAGCATCCTCCGCCTGCATTTGGCCGAATAACCGCAGGCGCAGCAGGTGCTCGGCGGCAGCCGGAAGATGGGCGTCGGCGGGAAGCGTGTTGCTGGAACGTGCGATGATCGTGCCTTGCACCGATGGTAAAGCGCGGAGAAAATACAACCAAAAGGAGAAGTGGTTGTGGAAACGCTACCCTGCGGAGGTCACTGTTGCAAGTGCGGCAAGCTAGGTCTGACCGGTTCGGTAAATCTTGCGTTTTCGAATAGGCTGATCGGGCTGATGTGGCTGATTTATTGTGGCGTTTGACCGCGTAGCGTCCGCGGCCTGGCAAGGCAGGGCAAGGCAGGGCAAGGCAGGGCAAGGCAACGAGGACAAGTGACTGACGATGGCGATGCAGCAGGAAATTGCGTTACCGACGACCTCGCGCATCGCGCTGTCGCCGCAGGGTCGATTCATGGCCGGATTGGCGATGTGCGCGGCAATTGCCGCCGCCGCCATCGCCGCCGCGGATTACGCGCCCGTCGTCGGCGCACCAGTATTTGCGATCGCATTTGGCGTGATCATCACCAACACCCTGCGGGAGCCACTGCAGATTGCCAAAATGCGTATGGGCGATGTCAGCAAGATGTGCCTTAAGGGTGGCATCATCTTGCTCGGCGCCAGCCTCGACCTGGGGGTGATTCTACGGACCGGCCTCGAATCTCTGCCGGTGTTGTTGCTCACGATCATAGTCGGCCTTGCCTGTGCACTGCTGATCGGCCGGACGATGAACGTACACTGGCGCATGCGATGCCTCATCGGGATCGGCACGACAATCTGTGGCGCATCGGCTATCGCGGCGTTGGCTCCGGTCGTGCGCGCTAAAGCGGAGGAAATAGCCTACGCGATATCGGTGATATTCTTCTTCAATATGCTTGCGGTTTTCATATTCCCGCCGATTGGTCATCTGCTGTCGCTGAGTGACCCCGGGTTTGGTCTCTGGGCGGGAACCGCGGTGAACGACACTTCTGCTGTGGTGGCTGCTGGATTCTCGTATAGCCACGACGCGGGAACGATAGCGACGATCGTCAAACTTACGCGGACGACACTGATCATTCCGCTGGTGATCGGGTTCGGGCTATTGATGCCCTGGTTCGAGAAACGCCCGGAAGGCGAGGAGGATTCGCTGGCGCAGCGCGTTTACCAAGCGGTGCCTGTTTTCATCATTCTGTTTGTGCTGGCTTCCCTGCTCAATACGCTGGGTCTCATGGGTCATTTCGCGCCAAACGTGCAACTTGTCGGGCGCTGGGTCATGGTGGTGGCGCTTGCGGCCGTCGGGCTGCAGGGCCATTGGCGCGCCTTCGTCGGGGCCGGCACGCGCCCACTACTGCTTGGCCTTACGACCTGGGTAGCCGTTGCCGTGACCAGCCTTGCGATCCAAATGTGGACAAATTCGCTGTAGCCTGTGAATGAGCAAATTATTCTTTTGGCCCGGTTTGGTGAAAGACGGAAAGACTAGGGATATTTTCCTTGACACGATGCCTCCGATCGACGTATCAAGCCACGTCAACGGGCGTACCTTGTTCGTTTTCCCCAGAAAATCTTCCGAACGTTCAATCGCCGGCCGATCTGCCAGCAGGCTGACCGCGTCGTGCGATTTGGCAAACCGAGCGACGGGGAAAATTGTCCACCGCCCGGGCTGACGCCATTCTGACAAGGAACTCGGCATGACCCCGACACCAGAGACAACCTCTCCTGTCCTACCGCCCGCAACGTCCGATTCGGGACGGATACGTCTCGGCGGCGGCTGGCGTTTGCCACCTGCCTCACCGACCGCCCGCTGACGTTAATAGCGGCAGACTCGCAGCCCGGTAACGCAAGCACCGCGTGTCTGCCCTTACTTCGGATTGGCGCCCCGCGACGTCTGCATCCGGTTGCGGGGCGCCCCGAAGCGTCCTTGGCCATCCACATAGCGGGAGCGCCTCGTGTCATGAACCGCTCAAGCACTCCAATTGTCCAGTTCTATCGTTTGATCGATGAGGCCCGATTGCCGCAACGCGCGGACCGATCGGCGGCAGGGACGTTGCCCACCCGTGCCTATCGTTATTGTGAAGCCATCACTTCAGCGACCAGCTTCGGCTGGTGGGTGTTCCCTCCGGCCGACTTGCAATTTGTTTGGGACGGACATGACATATCTTGGCAACGCACAGGCGCGACAGGCTGGTTGCCGCTTATGTCTGCCGCGCAATTCCCGGGGTTTGCCGCCCGCTTCGATGGAGCTGCTCCCGCGTCGCTCGCGGGATGCTCGGCGCCGTTTCTGACTGCACTTCCCGAACCCGGCACGCTACAGATCTGGACTGGTCTCATGGCGCGGACCGCAGCGGACTGGAGCCTTCTGATCCGTGCTCCGGCCAACTTGCCCTCGCCAGGCGGGTATTCCATGTATGAGGGAATCATCGAAGCCGACCGCTGGTTCGGGCCGCTGTTCACCAATCTTCGTTTCACGCGCACCCATGTACCTGTGCGTATCAGGGCCGATTTTCCCCTCGCCCAGGTTCAGCCACTGCCGCGCGCAGCTTACGCCGATGCGACCCTTGGTGCTTTCGCCAACATTGCCGACCTGACGGGATTGATTGAGAGTGACTGGGCTGACTATGAGAATACTATCGTAGTTCCCAATAACGATCCTACTCGGTCCTTTGGTGCCTATGCAGTTTCGGCGCGAAAGCGCAGCATCGTCGGCTGTCCATCGCAGTCGCGTCGGGCTGACCAGAACTAACCGGCACGGCCTATAGCCAGTGTCCTGACACTGAGGCTGGTTAGGCTGTGCTGCAGCTGTGAACGCTGCATCTCGTGCACTGGTGCATATGCGACTTCTTGTCGACCGATGCTCATAGCGCTAACGGTCAACCCTGGCGCGCCGGGCAACCGCCAATACCAGCTCAACCTGCTATGCTCCGCCAGTGTCCCATCGGCGATATGGCGAACGTCGGCCTCGGGACACGCGAGCAGAATCAAACTGACATCAGCCGCATGCGATCGCCCTTCCGGCCCGCCCGGAACAGGAAATCGACCACAGCGCCAACGCCTAGCATCCGCGGCCATTTGGCCACCGAGGTGAGCTCCCAGATCTCCTCTACAGCGTCGACGGCACCCAGCAAGGCGGGATTCTCGCCAGTAATCAGTAGCACCGGCAAACTGCAGTCGAACGCCGCGATCGTCATCAGCACATGGCATCCATCCTGGCCTTCGGCATCCATTGCAGCAACCACGGCCATCGGTCGACGGCTGCGGAGCACCGCTCCCAGATCATCTCGACTTGGCATTCGCGCAACCGCGACATTCAGGCATTCGCCAATGCTGCGAAATGAGTCGGACAAAAGCGCGCCATCCTCAATCACCACCAGCAACGGCTCTCTCGTCCGCTGTTCCGTTCCGTCAGCGTTGTTTTGCGACCTGGCCGGCACGTTGAACGCCTTGTCCATGTAAGTCATTGGGTCCTCAGCAAATGAGTGACTTCGCGAAAATCCTCGTGTGGGCGAAGAGCGGGAACGCGATAGTGTGACTCCGGGCGCACGTCGCATAAAGCGCGCGGATGGTTAGTTAACCGTCAATGTGCGGGATTAGTGCGTTAATGCACGGTGTGAGGGTCGGCCCTGTCCTACCGCAGTCATCCGCGATGGAGGGTCACCATCCAATGGCACCGGCCCGACTGCAGTGTGCCATTGATTGTTGCCGAGTCCGAGGACGATCCTTCGAAGGTGATCGACAGATTCTGATGTTCTCCGCCCTGACGAGCGAAAGTCCCCTTCAGGATGCGGTCCTTGTCGACTTCGCCTTGGATTACCGTCGTGCCCTGGAATGGATCGAAGCCGAAATTCTTGACGCCGATCGTCATCAGGCCCTGTGTCGTCGAACCACACGTAGGGTCCGTTGGCACCACAGGGCCGGCCCAGCGACCCTGTAGTCCGTGCCAATCCAGGACCTGACCGGATTGCAATCGGTCGCCGAGATCTCCGTGGCATCCGGCAAGCGTTGTAGCGAGGAGAAACCCGATAGCACAAGCTACAACGCCTACAAGGCCCCCGCTTTGGCGGAAGGTCTGCATTCGGTTGTGGGAAGCCGGATTGACGTCGCTTCTGGTTACCATGCGGCCCAGTGTAATGATGGGCCGGAGACAGAGCGAGCGATGCCTAGAAATAGCACTAGGAATATTTTCAGATTTTTCTTGCCCACCTGACCCAGATCAGAGTATCAATTGCGGTATGATGACGGGGTGCGCAGTTGAGCGGCCCTCTCGATCTTCCCTCAGGCCCTCAGCGAGCCAGCCTCCCTAACAGGGTAGAAGTTGTTCGTGCGGCGTAAAGCCCGCTGACCAACTCTGTGGGCGGCGGCTCGTCTATTTCGACATGCTTCACATGGAACTCCATCACCTGAACGATGTCGGGTTCCCCGCGCGCCTCGCAGAGCTTGGACGGGGAGCCCGGTTACAAGACGGTCGGGCCCAGCCTGATTGATTGGGTGGCAGGCGTCGTTGCCCAAAGTGGGAAAAGACCCGCGCCGCACCATCTTTTGCTACTGCAACAACTCGATTCAATCAGTCGAGGCACCATTGATCGGCTGATGGTGCTGATGCCTCCAGGCTCGGCCAAATCGAGTTATGGCTCCCTGCTATTTCCAGCGTGGTGGTTTTCGCAACACCCTGCGAGCTCGGTGATCGCGACTTCATACACGACGAGCATTGCCGAACATTTTGGCCGCCAAGTCCGCGAACTGGTCAGAGAGTATGGACCCCAACTCGGATATACTCTTCAAGGTGGAAGACCAGCAGCCGGCCACTGGCAGACATCGCACAAGGGCGAATATTTTGCTGCGGGCACCCGCGGCCCACTAACCGGTCGCCGCGCCGATCTTGTCATCATCGACGACCCGGTCAGGTCACAGGCCGACGCCGACAGTCCGGTCCTTCGGGATAGACTCTGGAGCTGGTACCGGTCGGATCTCGCGACCCGACTGAAGCCGAAAGGTCGGATTGTATTGATCATGACGCGCTGGCACGAAGACGATCTGGTCGGTCGACTGCTCGCGCAGAATGCAGCCGAATGGCGTATCATCCGCCTTCCCGCTCTTGCCGAGGGTGACGACGCGCTTGGACGCGTTCCTGATGCGGCCTTGTGGCCTGCGTGGGAGGATGAAGCGGCGCTGCTGAGACGGCGAAACACCTCGGGTGAACGCGCCTGGTTTTCATTGTTTCAACAGTCACCTCGGCCGATCGAGGGCACCCTGTTCAAGACAGAGTGCATCGACATCCTTGACGCGTCACCCTCGCGTTCGACCGAATTGGTGGTACGCGCGTGGGACCTTGCCGCCACAGCAGCTATAGGCGGTATGAATCCCGATTGGACGACCGGCGTAAAGCTCACTCGCGACATTGGTGGTCGCTTCATCGTGTTGGACGTTGTGCGCCTGCAGGGCAGTCCGCACGCGGTAGAAGATGCCATCGCGGAAACCGCACGCGTGGATGGTGGGTCGGTCCGCATCGGACTTCCCGAGGATCCTGGTCAGGCTGGCAAGAGTCAGGTTTCGTGGCTGTCCGGTCGTCTTGCCGGCCATCGCATCTCTTCGTCACCCGAGAGTGGTGCCAAGGCGACGCGAGCCGCGCCAGTCGCATCGCAGGTGGAGGCGCGCAACTTCGCCATCATACGCGCAGGCTGGAATCACAATTTTATTGAGGAGCTGCGCAATTTCCCATTCGGTCGCAAGGACGATCAGGTGGACGCGCTGTCGCGAGCTTTCAAAATGCTAACCGAGGGTGGCGCACCGATACGTCAGCTCTCCATGTCCTACATGACGCGGTAGGTAACCTGAACCCGGTGCCAGTGCATAATGTTCGAAACCATCTGCAACCTAATCCCACGGGATCCACAATATCCTGTCCGCGCGCGCACTTTGGACATACTGAAGCGCGTCCTAGATGGCAGATTGTATGATGTTCTGCCGTATCAGTTCCACGAAGAGCGGGGTGCAGGCGGCCAATATATTCCGTTACGCAGTCGCCGGCCCAGCGTGCGGTACGCTCTGTGTCGCATCGTAGTCGAAGATAGCGTATCGCTGCTGTTCA
>DATKFJ010000084.1:0-4311 GCA_035511435.1 Acetobacteraceae bacterium
CGAGTTAGCATATGGATACTTTGTAGACTTAGCATTCTTCTCCATGAGAATCCTCATATTCTGCGCCCTTCTCGTTTCTTGGATCGCCGTGCGTCCAATTCACAAGCTTCTATCAGTTATCGTACTTCGCTTCGCGGAGTCCGATAAGGGACCACTTACACTCATGGCTGTTGCGCTGGCCGGATTGGTCAAGATACTTCAAGTTCTGTTTGCATCAAAGTAGCCACAGCCGCGGGTGCACTGTGTAGCAGCGGCAACCGCGGAAAGCCCGCAGCAGCGTGGGCCGATAACCAGCTGTATCTGCGGGCCTTACGTACCGAGGGTTTCCCACAGGCGCAGGGTACGCGTCCCGATTTTTGGTTGCAATCGGGCGCATGCCTGTAGATCAGCCGGCTGGTCGATATCCAGCCCGACGCCCGGAAGCTTCACGATCGTCGGTTCAATTCCCAGCGCGCGCGCCGCCGCGAGATGCGGCAGGAAACTATCGTCGCCGAAACGCAGCGGCATCACCATCGGCGGCAAGCACAACACCGCATTCGATCCGCGCTCGTCATGCGCCGGAACGATGGTGACCGAAGGCGCCGGGCGACGAGCCGCGATAATCGCGGCAATCTCCGCCGCACTGACGCGCGGAATATCACCAGGCACTGTCAGCATCCCTGCGCGGCCTTCCTCGCCGAGCAGCCGCGCCATCGCTGCAACAGCGCCGGAGTGACCGTCGCGCGCGCCGTCCGTAATCACCCGCGCGCCATAACGCCGCGCCAGTTCGGTTGCCAACGGATCGACCGTGTTGACCACGACACCCGCAAGCGGCGCATCCACGAGCGCGGCCAGCACATCCTCCAGCATCGCCGCGGCAAGTGCCTGTCGCTGCTCCGGTGTAAGCAGCGATGCCAGGCGCTGCTTTGCGCCGACGAATTCCTTCACCGGCACCGCCGCCCAGATGTCGGCCGACATCAATCGCGCCGCAACACGGCAGCCGCACCCAACACGGTACGCGCCAACGCCTCACGATCCGCCAGCGTCGTCATCATCGTCTGCCCCAGCGTGACCTTGGGACCGATCGCGGCCACCTGATCCATGTCGGCGAAATCGACGACATAGCCATCGATCAGCTCGCTATAGCGATGGGCAACCGCGCTGGCACTGGGCTTCGTGCCAAGCTCCGCCATCATCTTTGCCGTCGGTCCCTTCACCGCACGCCCGCCGATGATCGGCGAAACCGCGATCACCGGTGCGGCACAATCGGTCAGCGCCGCGCGCACGCCAGGCACCGCAAGAATCGGCTCGATGCTGATGAACGGATTGGACGGGCAAACCACCACCGCTTCCAGCCCCGGCGCAGCCAGCGCGGCCAGAAAGTCGGGGTGAGCACGCGCCGCGGCCGCGCCGTGAAACGCCAGTTCGTGCACCACGGGTTCGCAGCGCCGTCGCACGAAGTAGTCCTGGAAGTCGATCCAGCCCTCGTCCGTGCGCAGCCGCGTGCGCACCGGATCGTCGCTCATCGGCAGCACGCGCGGCCCCACGCCCAGACGGCGACACAGGTCTGCCGTGATTGCCGACAGCGTCTCGCCGGCCCGCAGGCGCCGCGTGCGTTCAACATGCACAGCGAGGTCGCGATCGCCCAGCCGGAACCACGTTTCGCCGCCAACCTCCGCCAGCGTCTCCATGAACGACCAGGTCTCGTCCTGGCGCCCCCAGCCGAACTCCTGATTGGCCAGCCCGGCCAGCGTGTACATCACGGTGTCTATATCCGGCGATATACACAGTCCCAGATGCTCGAAGTCGTCGCCGGTGTTGGCGACGATCAGCAACTCGTCTGCCGGCAGAACGCGGCTCAATCCCAGCGCCAGCTTGGCGCCGCCGACACCACCGGACAGCGCGACCACGCTCACCGGAACAGGTCCTCTGCCGCCGGGCGGACCAGTTCGGCTGCCGGTGCAACAGGCGCCGACCACGCAAGGCCGCGCACCAGCACGACTGGCTGTGCCTCCGCCGCCTGGCCTTGCAACAGCGATGCGGCCGCGGCGATCTCGTCGGCGAAGCCGATGATGCTGACCTCCAGCGTGCGGCCAAACAGATCCGGCTGGCCGCGCAGATCGATCAAACTCGGCAACCCGGCGGCGCCGATCGCAATGCCGCAGGTGCCGCGTCGCCAGGCACGCCCGAAGCTGTCGCTGATGATCACGCCGATCGTCGCACCGAAACGTTCCGCCAAGGCCGCCCGCAGCGCCTCGGCCGATGCATCCGGATCGCGCGGCAGCAGCAGCACGCGATGCACGCCATCCGCCGGCGCGACATTCGACTGATCCACGCCGGCGTTGGCCATGATGAAGCCCAGCCGGTGCTCCACAATGATCAGGTTCGGCCGCGAGCGTACGACGCGCGTCGATTCACCCAGGATCACCTCGACCAGCCGCGGGTCCTTGCCGACCTCCTGTGCCAATTCCACCGCTCCGACCGAAGGCTCGACCGTCGCGAGATCGACCGTGCGACCCTCCGCCTTCGACACGATCTTCTGTGCCACCACAACGACGTCGCCGTCGCGTAGCTGCCTGTCGCCCAGCCCGGCGATGATCAGCGCGGCGAGGTCGTCGCCCTCGCGGACCAAGGGTATTCCCGGCAGTGCCAGAAGTTCGAGTGTGGAACTCATGCGCGTCCAACTGTCATTGCGAGCGACACAGCGACGAAGCAATCTCGAACCAATTGCGCGCGCTCACTGCGGCCCAGATTGCTTCGTCGGCACGCTTCTCGCAATGACAGCCTAATCGAACCGCCGCCGCAGTCTCGGCAGAACCTGTTCGCCGTACAGCCGCAGGAACCGCTCCTGATCCGGCCCGGGCGCATGGAACACCAGATGGCGAAAACCCATCTCGATATAGGGGCGTATCTTCTCGATATGCTCCTCCGGATCGGTCGACACGATCCAGCGGCTGGCCGCACGTTCCACCGGCAGCGCGGCAGACAGGCGCTCCATGTCAATCGGGTCCTCGACCGAGACCTTCTCCTCCGGTGTCAGCGCCAACGCCGCCCAATGCCGCGTGTCCTGCATCGCCCGCTCGTGGTCGGTATCATACGAAACCTTCATCTCGATCATGCGGTCGTAATCCGCCGGCGGACTGCTGGCCAGCTTCAGGCCCTCCTCGACATTCGGCAGCAACGTCTCGGTATACAGCTTCCACGCCTTGCCCGACGTGCAGATGAAGCCCTGCCCCGACCGCCCGGCATACTTCGCGACCTGCGGTCCCGCCGCGGCAACATAGATCGGCACGGGCTTGGCCGGCTTGTCGTAGATCGTCGCCTTCGCGGTACGATAATACTGGCCCTCGAACGTCACCCGGTCCTCGGCCCACAGCTTGCGGATCAACTGGTTGGCCTCCCGCAGCCTGGCGAAGCGTTCCTTGGTGTCGGGCCATTGCATCCCGGTGGAAGGCACCTCGTTCAGCCCCTCGCCGGTTCCCACGCCCAGCACGACGCGGTCGGGAAACATCGAACCCAGCGTGCCGAAGGCCTGCGCCACCACCGACGGATGATAGCGGAACGTCGGCGTCAGCACGCTGGTGCCGATCACCACGCGCTTGGTGGATGCGCCCAACGCGCCAAGCCACACCAGAGCATTGGGCGCGTGGCCGTCGGTATGCTTCCACGGCTGGAAGTGATCGCTGACGAACACCGAGTCGAAACCGACCTGCTCGGCAAGGACGGAAAATGCCAGCAGCTTCGACGGTGCGAACTGTTCGGCGGAGGCCTTGTATCCCAGCTTGAGCACGGTGCGTCTCCTGTTGTCTCGCGCAAGCTACTGCCGCCCGGCAGTGCCCATCAACCGGCCCTGCCCGCACGCGCCAGCCGGATCAGTTCGCGGCGCACCCCATCCGCATCGCCGACCGGCGCCGACCAATGAACGCGCACCACCCGCTCGCCGTTCGCCAGATCGCAGCCGCCGTCTGCCAGATCGCAGCCATCGACATCGACCGCGACCATCCGCCAGGCGCCAGGCACGCCGGCAATCACCGCCAAGGCGTCAGGGTGGTCCGCATTGCAATGCAACATGATGCCCGCCGCCGCCGACCCGATGGCCGCCACCCCGCCGACGTCCGGCGCCAGGTCCGCGGCGCGAAGCCGCGCGGCGCGGCCAAAACCGCCAACATACAGGCCACCCAGCGGCCTGATCCGCCACAGCGAAAAATCGCCAAACCCGGCATACGGCGACGCGTACGGATGCACTGCGAGATACCGCGGCTTCAGCGCCGGATCGGCCGCAACCTCCGCCAGTCCGGTCACGGTCACGCGCGGCGCGGTTTGCGGGTTGGG
>DATKFJ010000085.1:0-16378 GCA_035511435.1 Acetobacteraceae bacterium
CTTCGTGGCGTCGAGCAGCCGGACCGCTCCCCGCACGTAGTTGGCGGTTGCGGTTAATGGCTGGTTGAGTTCGTGCGCCAGCGCCGCCGCCATCTGTCCCATGGATCGCAGCCGGGAAACATGGAGGAGCCCGTCCTGCAACTCGTGCAACCGGCGCTCGTTGCGCTGCCGCTCGGTCAGGTCGCGGACGAAGCCGGTGAACAGGCGCTGACCGTTCTGGTTGACCTCGCCGACCGACAGCTCCATCGGAAATGTGCTGCCGTCCTTGCGCAGGCCGACCACGACACGCCCGATGCCGATAATGCGACGCTCCCCGGTGGTCAGGTAGCGGTCCAGGTAACCGTCGTGCTGGTCGCGATACGGCGACGGCATCAGCAGCTTGACGTTATGGCCGCAGACTTCCGCCGGGGTGTAACCGAACAGCCTCTCCGCGGCGCGGCTGAATGACTGCACGATGCCGCGGTGGTCGATGACCACCATTGCATCCGGCACTGTTTCGAGGATCGACCGCAGCAGTGCCGACTCGCTGGCGTGCCCGTCTTCGTCCGGCGTTTTGTCAGCCCGCTCCATGGGCCGGCATCAAATAGATGGCCATGGCGGCGGGCAAGCCCTCTCTGAACGGAAACCAGGGCAACTGCATGTGGCCCAATATCACGCTTTCCAGGCCGGATTGCGCGCGGCCCAGGCCGGAATTCGCGCGGTTTTGCATCGAATCCGTTCCGGCCCGGTTGTCCCGAAATGTCGTCAGACATACGAATCCGAAATGAAGTCGAGCAGGAGGTCGTCGTCGAGCGGCTTTTCCAGGACTTGTGCCACCCCGAGCTGGCGAGCCAATCGGACCAGGTCCGGCGAGGGCGATCCGGTGATCAGCGCAATCGGCAGTTTCGCGCCCTGGCGACGCAAGCTGCTCACGAGTTGCAGCCCGGTCTGTTCCGGCATGTGCTGGTCCACCACCAGACAGGTCAACTCACCCAGTGCCGCCTCATTCAGGAACTGCGCGGCAGAATTGTAGGCGGCGACAGAAAACCCCGCGGTTTCCAGCAGGAATTGGAGCGATTCACGCACCGCATCATCGTCGTCGACCACCGCCACCAGCCGGTGGGATACGTCATGCATTTCGCTCGCTCCATTGCACCGGCAGGCAGGTGCCTGAGGGTCAGCGCGATGACACTGTCGCCGAACGTCCGACGCCGCGCCTTGACCTAGGTCAACGTCGCGATACTTCTGTCGATGGCTTTGCCGGAATCACCGCGATCGCCATGCGCACCAACTCCGGCAGACTGCGTGCGCCCATCTTCTCCATCACGCGCGCACGATGCACTTCGACGGTGCGCGGGCTGGAACCCAGGTCGTAGGCAATCGTCTTGTTCGGCTGGCCAAGCACCAGCCGGTCCAGCACCTCGCGCTCGCGCGGCGTCAAGCTGGCGAGCCGCGCGACGATATCCGCCACCGCGGCGGCCGCCTCACGCGTGCGCTGGCTGGTAGCCAGGGCGCCGGAAACCGCCGCCAGCAACTGCGCATCGCCGAATGGCTTTTCCAGGAAATCCGCGGCGCCAGCTTTCAGGGCCTCAACCGCGATTGGCACATCGCCATGCCCGGTCATCACGATCACAGGCAGCGCGATGCCGAGTTCCGCGAGGCGTCGCTGCAGCGCGAGGCCATCGAGCTCGGGCATGCGCACATCGGTCAGTACGCATCCGGTTGCCTGGATTGCCAGGACCTTCAGGAGCGCCGACGCCGAATCGTAGGTTCGCACCGAGAATCCAGCGGATTCAAGCAGCAATGCCAGCGAATCACGCACCGCGTCGTCGTCGTCCACCACATGAACCAGAGACGCTTCAGCCATCAGGACCTCCCCGGCACCAGCGCCAGGAAACGCTACAATGCGCCACAATACGTAGCATCCCGTACGTCCAATTCCGAATTACCGGCCGCATGGCGCCCCGATACACCGGCCGGAACGCAACGCGGTATCGGCCATGGAGAGCGGCATGCAAACCACGATGCAGACTGTGGAACGGCGCCGCGGCACAGCCGGCGGACTGGCCGCACAGCCATTCCGGCAACCGGCACCACGCGATGCGCTCGATCTGCTGGAGCAGTTCGGCGGCACCATGTCGATCCAGCGCGAGCGTGAAATTCATTGCCAGGGCGAACAGGCAGCTTCCTGCTACCGGATTCTGAGTGGCTGCGTCCGCCTGGTCAAGTTGCTGGAGGACGGTCGCCGCCAGGTCGGCGAGTTCCTGATGGCAGGCGACCTGCTCGGCTTCGACGCGTTGGACACGCACGATTTCGCAGCCGAGGCGGTGACTGATGTCGTGCTGCGGCGCTATCCGCGGCGCATGGTGGACGCGCTGGCCGAGAGCAATGTAGCCCTGGCGCGCCGGCTGCGTGACCTGACATCGGTGAGCCTGCGCACGGCGCATCTGCGGCTGCTGCTGCTTGGTCGCAAGACCGCGTCGGAGCGGATCGCCTCGTTCCTCCTCGAGATGGCGGAACGGCTGCCGCAGGTCCATGCGCGAGTCCTGGATCTGCCGATGAGCCGCACCGACATGGCCGATCACCTCGGCCTGACCATCGAGACGGTGTGCCGCATCCTGGCGCATCTGCGGCGCGACGGCACCATCACGATAGAGCGGAACAGGATCGAGATTCACAACGCCGTGGACCTTCAGCAGATGGCCTCCGAGCCCCGACACTGAGCCGTCGTAATCCCCCTTACCCTTCTGAAGGTGGGGGCCGAAATCTCGGGCGGCGGGAACTCTGATCGGTCAATCCAGGTCGATCGCCATCAGCTCCTCATCATGGAACCGACCGCTGACGTTCAGCGCACGCCGCTCGATGCCATATATTGTAAAACCCATGCGGCGATAGAGATGCTGTGCCGGGACGTTGCCGACCGTCACCGAAAGTTGCAGCACGACCGCGCCGGCTTCGCGCGCGCCGGCGATCACCGCTTCCACAAGTTGTTGCGCCACACCCGTGCGCCGATGCGCCGATGCCACATACATGCTGAACAGATAGGCCTTGTGGCGTTCCTTGGCGCCGAAGCGGATCTGCATTCCGGCGAGCCCCACCAAATTGCCATCATCATCAAATGCGCCGAACCGCGCGGATGCCGGCGAGGACAGACGGTCGACGATCTGCGCGCGATCGAACGCCGCTTCGTCTTCATAGGCGCCGCCGAATGCTTCCGGATGAAGGCGTAGCGCCTCCAGCCGAACCCGGCGATAGTCGTCCGCATCCGCCACGCCGAGGGCACGGACCGCGTAGGTCAACGATCGATCTCCTTCCATGCAGCCGCGATCCGGGCGGCGAGCCGACGGGCAACCTCATGCTTGGCAAGACGGGGCCAGTCCTCGATGCCATCGGCAGTGATCAGATGCACGGCGTTCTCTTCGCCGCCCATGATGCCGGTGCCAGGGGACACGTCGTTGGCGATGATCCAATCGGCGTTCTTGCGTTCGCGCTTAGCCTGCGCGTTCGCCATCAGGTCGTCGGTCTCGGCGGCAAATCCGATGACCAGACGCGGCCGCCGCGGACCAGGCTCCGCGATGGTGGCCAGAATGTCGGGATTGGCCACAAGCTCCAGCGCGGGCGGTGCCGCACCTGGCCGTTTCTTGATCTTGCCCACGGCCGCAGCAGCGACACGCCAATCGGCCACCGCGGCGGCAAAGATCGCGACATCGACCGGCAGCGCCGCCTGGCATTCGTCCAGCATCTGCCGCGCACTCTCTACATGCCGCACCTGGACGCCGACAGGATCAGGCACGGCAACCGGACCGCTGACCAGCGTCACGCGCGCACCCAGCGCTCCGACGGCAGCGGCAATCGCATGCCCCTGGCGCCCGCTGGACCGATTTGCGATGTAGCGCACCGGATCGATCGGCTCATGCGTCGGTCCGCTGGTGATCAGCACGTGCTTGCCGGCCAGCGGCCCCGCGGGCGCCAGCAGCATTTCGATTGCAGTCAGGATTGCCGGCGGCTCGGCAAGCCGGCCAGGACCGAACTCGTTGCAGGCCATCGCGCCGTCATCCGGGCCGACGACATGGATGCCACGCGATCCCAGCAGTACCATGTTCGCGACGGTGGCGGCGTGCGTCCACATGCGTACATTCATCGCCGGCGCGACCAGTACCGGCTTGTCGGTCGCCAGCAGCAGCGTCGAGGCGAGATCACCAGCCAGACCCGCTGCCATCTTCGCCAGTATGTCGGCCGATGCAGGCGCCACCACCACAAGGTCGGCGTTGCGCGAGAGCTGGATGTGTCCCATCTCACTCTCGTCGGTCAGCGAGAACAGATCGGTGTAACCCTTGCTTTCGCTCAGCGCCTGCAGCGACAGCGGCGTAACGAATTGCGCACCCGCTTCGGTCAGCACGCAGGTGACACCGCAGCCGCGCCCGCGCAGCAGACGGATCAGCTCCAACGATTTGTACGCGGCGATGCCACCGGAAACGATCAGCAGCACGCGTTTGGCGGACAGATCGGTCATAACCGCCGCGGTCCTCCATCATGGACAGCGAGCAAGCAATTGAAACCACAGATGCACACAGATGCACACAGATGATCCCGGTGTACCGCCGCGCCAGCCGGTAGTTTCCGCTGGTTGCTGATTTTATCCGTGTGCATCTGTGTGCATCTGTCGTTTCAATTCCTTGCTTGCTCCCGTCACAACCGCCACCCCGAATGAATTGCGGCAATGCCTCCGGACAGATTGCGCACGCCGACACGCGCGAACCCGGCTTGCCGCATCATGTCAGCCAGCGCCTCCTGATCCGGGAATGTCCTGATGCTCTCAGCGAGATAGCGATAACTCTCTGCATCCCCCGCGACGCACCGTCCCAGCAGCGGCAGCGCGCGGAACGACCAGGCATCGTACAGCGGCTGCAATACCGCGACCTGAACGCGGGAGAACTCCAGGCAGAAGAACCGACCGCCCGGCATCAGCACGCGCCGCGCTTCCGACAGCACCGCCTGCTTGTCAGTGCAGTTGCGCAGACCGAACGCGATCGACACGCGATCCACCGATCGATCAGGTAGCGGCAGCCTCTCGGCATCCGCAACCAGCAGCGCGGTCTCGCCGACCATGGCGTCAGACAACGCACGATCGCGCGCCAGCTCCAGCATCGACGCGTTGACGTCGCTCAGCAGCAGCGGGCCGCCACCGGCCGCCAGCCAGGCGAAGCCGATATCGCCGGTGCCGGCGGCCAAATCCAGCAGCGTGTGGCGTGGGCGGGGATCCAGCGCGGTCACGAACACTCGCTTCCACGCGCGGTGAATCCCCAGCGACATCAGGTCGTTCATCAGGTCGTAGCGCGGCGCGACGCTGTCGAATACCGCACGCACCATGCCGCGCTTCGCGGCACGCGGAACGCGTTGGAAGCCGAAATCCGTGGTGTCGGCCGATGCGGGGTTGTCGCTCATTGCCGCCATCTATAGCGTGCCGAACCCCTATGCCGGAACTCCCCGAAGTCGAGACGGTGATGCGAGGCCTCCGGCAACGCCTGGAGGGGAGGATTATTGCGCGCGCCACGGCAAATCGTGCCGACATGCGCTGGCCGTTCCCCGAGGGATTGCAGAAGCGATTGACCGGCGCCCGCGTCACCGGGTTCCGCCGGCGCGGCAAATACATTCTGATGCGCCTTGCGGGCGGCGACTCGTTGCTGCTGCACCTGGGCATGTCCGGCCGGATGGTGCTGAGCCCGGTGCGTCCAAACCTGCCGACGCCGCATGAGCACCTGGTGCTGGAGACCGACGATGGTTGGCGCATGGGCTTTGTCGACCCGCGGCGTTTCGGCTCGGTGGATCTGGTGCCGACGCGCCAGGAGGACGGCCACAAGCTGCTCGCCGGTCTCGGCCCCGAACCGCTTGACGCCACATTCTCCCCTGCCCGCCTGTCGGCCGCGCTCGCCGGTAAGCACACGCCGATCAAGGCGGCACTGCTCGACCAGAAGGTCGTCGCCGGCCTTGGCAACATCTACGTGTCCGAGGCGCTGTTCCGCGCGCTGCTCAGCCCGCTGCGGTCCGCCCACACCATCCCTGGCACGCGCGCCGGACGCCTGGTGCCGGCGATCAAGGACACGCTGAACGAGGCGATCGCCGCGGGCGGTTCATCGCTGCGCGACTATGTCCAGCCGGATGGCGAACTGGGCTATTTCCAGCACGCCTGGAAAGTCTACGGCCGCGAAGGCGAAGCCTGTGAGCGCTGTCCCGGCCGCCCCGCCTGCCCCGGTATCCGCCGCATCACCCAGTCGGCCCGCAGCACCTTCTATTGCCCGCGTTCCCAGCGCTAGCTACAAGCCGGCCTCCGCCAGCGGGGAATGGGAAGATGGCCAAAGCCTTTCAGAACATCATTGTCGAGACGCACGGCCGGGTCGGCCTGATCCGGCTGAACCGTCCGGCCGCGCTGAATGCGCTGTGCGACGCCCTGATGGAGGAACTCGGGAGCCAGCTTCTGGCTTTCGACGACGACTCATCAATCGGCGCCATCATACTGACAGGAAACGAAAAAGCCTTCGCGGCCGGAGCCGACATCAAGGAGATGAAGGACCGCACGCACCCCGCCGCGCTGCTGGAGGACTTCATCGGCAAGCGCTGGGAGACTGTGCTGCGCGTCAAAAAGCCAGTGATCGCTGCGGTGGCGGGCTTCGCACTCGGCGGTGGCTGCGAGCTCGCCATGATGTGCGACTTCATACTGGCCGCCGACACCGCCCGATTCGGCCAGCCGGAGATCAACCTCGGCGTGCTGCCGGGTGCCGGTGGCACCCAGCGGCTGACCCGCGCAGTGGGCAAGTCCAAGGCGATGGACATGATCCTGACGGCGCGGATGATGGACGCGGCCGAGGCTGAACGCGCCAATCTGGTGTCCCGCGTGTTCCCCGCCGACCAGCTTGTTCCCGAGGCGCTGAAGATCGCGGACCGCATCGCCAATCTGTCGCCGGTAGCGGTGGCGCTGGCCAAGCAGGCGGTCAACCGCGCGTTCGAAAGCACCCTGGCTGAGGGCGTACGGCACGAGCGGGCGCTGTTCCTGTCGCTGTTCGGCTCACCGGACCAGCGCGAGGGCATGGCGGCGTTTGCCGAGAAGCGAAAGCCGGCCTTCCGCCTTGACAGCTCGGCTCAGGCGACGAAATGAGCGAATGCAGGCACACGCGGTCGACTGTTCCCATGGCGGAACTTGTGGCGGATAGGGTGCAATCAGGCGCACAAAGTTGCTTGAATTTCGTGCGAATCGGATTGTCATCCCGTGACATCCAATAACCTGGCCCAGGCTGCAGCTCCCGCGATTGCCCGCCGGCGGTCGGTCGCGGTGCGCCCTTTTGGCGTCCAGCGACGTAGACGGCCAATGCCATTGAGCGAAATTCGCGCAGCCCTCGCGGGCACCATGATCGAGGCACGCTATCAGCCGATCGTGCGCGTCACCGATCGCAAGCCGGTGGCTGTCGAAGTTCTTGCCCGGTTGAACCATCCCGCGCACGGCACACTGCTGCCACATCGGTTCATACCGCAGATGGAAGACGCGGGTCTTGCGCCCGCGCTGACCGAGGTGGTGACCCGGCGCGCGTTCGCCGACATGTCCGGCCCGCTGCTCGTCCCATACGGGCTTGAGATCGCACTGAATTTTCCGCTCGATGTGTTGCTGGTGCCCGCGGCGATGGCAGTCCTGGACGCGCAACGTCGCGAGGCCGGGATCAGGCCCGAACAGGTCATCGTGGAACTGACCGAGAGCCGGCCGGTCGAGGACGTGCTTGGCTTGCGGCACGCCGTCGAGCGACTGCGCAATTCCGGTTATGGCGTTGTGATCGACGATATCCAGCCAGGGGTGCCGCAGATCCAGGCATTGCTCGATTTGCCGTTCACCGGCGTGAAGCTGGACAAGGACCTGGTGCGTCTCCTGGTGGCGGACGATGCAGGATCGCGCGCTTTCACACAGCGTGTCGTGGGCCTGGCAAAAGCGCGCGGCCTGACCGTCACGGCCGAAGGCGTGGAGGACGTGGCGACCTGGAACCGACTGGCCGACATCGGCGTCGACCAGGTGCAGGGCTTCCTGGTCGCCCGGCCCCTGATGGCAGTGGCGCTGCCGATCTGGTTGCGCCGTTGGTCAAGGCGCAAGTCGTTGCCCCGGAAATCGTAGTGTCGAAAGCGTAGTGTCGAAAGCGTACTGCTCTGCCCCCGCGATTCCCCGCTCCTTGCGGTGGATGGAGGCGGCGAACAGGCCACTGACAACAAAGCGCCGGTGTCTCGAAGCTGGAGTTCGCGCCCTATGGCGAACTTCAGCTTCAGGCCACTGGCGCAATTATGGCCAGTGCTACTCGGCCGGCACGCCGACGCTGCCGCGCATCGGTACCTGACGCGGAATGTGGAGCGCGACCGCGGCGACCAGCGCCGACACGGCGGTGAACGCCGCCAGGCCGTAGAGACCGCCAGAGTAGCTGCCGGTGAAATCCTTGATCCAACCCACCATGGCGGGCCCGACCGCACCGCCGACGTTGCCGATTGAATTGATCCACGCGATGCCCGCGGCGGCCGCCGAACCGGTCAGGATCATCGACGGCATCGACCAGAACGGACCCTTCGTGCCGTAGAAGCCGGCTGTCGCGATGCACATCCCGGCCAGTGCCCACCAGGTTCCCATCATCATGCCGGCCATCACAAGGCCGGCGGTCGCGACCACGCAGGCCCAGAACAGGTTCCACCGCCGCTCACCCATGCGATCCGAAACCCAACCCCAGACGACCATGCTGATTGCGCCGCAGATATAGGCCAGCGCGGTCGCATAACCCGTGCCCATATTGGTGGTGCCGAGAGATTTGATGATCTGCGGAACGAACAGCAGCAGGCCCAGACTTGCTGTAACGATACCAAAATAGTTCAGTGCCAGCAGCAGAACCTTCGGATTCATCATGCCCTGCCAGATGCTGAACTTGCGGGTCGCCTCCACCGCGCGCCGCTCCTGCTCCAGCGTGCTGATCAGCCAGTCCTTTTCTTCCGCCGTCAGCCAGCTTGCCTTCGCCGGCTTGTCGGTCAGCGCGAACAGCACGAAGACGCCGATCAGCACGGTCGGCAGCGCTTCCATGAGGTAGATCCACTTCCAGCCGGCAATGCCGAGCGCACCGTCCAACCCGAGGACCGCGGTCGAGACGGGAGCGCCGAGTGCCACCGAAACCGGCAACGCGAGTGTGAAGCTGGACACGATGCGTGCGCGATGGTGCTCGGGGAACCAGTAGGTGAACAGCAACACGATGCCGGGGAACAAGCCGGCTTCCGCGACACCGAGCAGGAAGCGGACGGTCAGGAAACTGTTCTGTCCAACGACGAATGCCGTGGCACCCGAGGCAAGACCCCAGGTGATCATGATGCGCGCGATCCAGATCCGCGCACCGACCTTGTCCATGATGACGTTGCTGGGCACTTCGAAGACGCAGTAGCCAATATAGAATGCCGTCGAGCTGAGCCCGTATGCCCACTGGGAAAGACCGAGATCCTTGTTCATCGTGAGAGCGGCGAAGCTAACGTTGATGCGGTCCAGATAGCAGAAGAAATAAACCAACGCGGCCAACGGCAACAGGCGCAGATAGACCTTGCGCATGGCGGCCTGCTCGATGGATCGGACCATTTCGTTCCCCACTATTGCACTGTTGCGCGAGCCTACCAAGCGCAGTTGGCCGAATGCAAATGCCCGATCACACGTTGCGCGCCGCACCGGTCCATACTTCGCGATACAACGCCATGATTTCCACCTTGTCAGGAACACGCGGATTGTTCGCCGGACTGCCGGAAGCCAGCGCCTGCTCGGCCATCAGTGCCATCTTGCCAGTCCACGCGGCCTCGTCGATGCCATAGGCGGCGGGGGTCGGAACGGCTAGTTCCTGGTTCAAGGCTTCGAGTCCGGCAACCAGCTTGGCCGCGGCCACCGCATCGGCATCGCGATCGTCGGCCACCCCGATGCGGCGCGCGGCTTCGCCGTAACGTGCTTCGGCCGCCACCACGGAGAAGCGTGTGATCGCCGGCAGCAGCATGGCGTTCGACAGCCCGTGCGGCACGTGGAAATGCGCGCCGATCGGGCGTGACATACCATGCACCAGTGCCACCGATGCGTTGGAGAATGCGAGGCCGGCCTGCGTGGCGCCCAGCATCATCCCCTCGCGCGCCGCGGCATTGCGCGGTTCGGCATAGGCGGTACGAATGTGCCGCCCGATCAGCGCCATCGCCGACACGGCCAGCGCATCGGAGAACGGATTGGCCCGTTTCGAAACGTAGGCTTCCAGTGCATGCGTCAGACTGTCCACGCCGGTATCGGCGGTGGTGCGCGGAGGCACGCCGAAGGTCAGCTCGTAATCCACGATCGCTGCGAGCGGCAGCGCGCCGAGACCGGCGATCAGCATCTTTTCGTCGCGTTCGGTGTCGGTGATGACGGTGAATCGCGTGCACTCGCTGCCGGTGCCGGCGGTGGTGGGGATGGCAATGATCGGCAGCGCGCCGCGGTCTGCCTGTATGGGCACCTTGTAGTCACGCATCTTGCCGCCGCCCGCGGCGAGGATTGCCATTGCCTTCGCGGTGTCGATCGGCGAACCGCCACCAAAGCCGATCAGGCAGTCGAAATTGCCCCGTTGCATTTCCGCGACGCCGGCTTCGACGACCGTGTCGGTCGGGTCCGGCACCGTGTCGCTGAATACGGCAACGGCGATGCCGGCGGCGACCAGCGGTTCCAGGCAGTGCTGCACATGGCGCGACGAGACCATGAACGGATCGGTCACTACCAACGGGCGGGACAGGCCGAACTTGCCGAGCAGTTCGGCGATCTGGCGGACTGCGCCGCCGCCGACCTGCAACATGCGTGGCGCGGCGATGTTGGCGTTGACCGTGGTCATTGGGGTGGTCCTCCAGAGTGGTTGGGATTGAAGGATGCAGTACAAGGCCAGCCCAACACAAAGACAGCCCGACACAAAGACAGCCCGACACAAAGCTATCGCGGACCGCCAGGCATTGTAATTGACATCGAGCGATGCCTTAAATGATGCTGTTCTACGGCGAGGAAGCCTATGCGGACGACAATCGTACTCGACGATGATCTGATTGCCGACGCGCGGGAGCTCACGGGGATCAGTGAAAAGTCCGCTCTGGTGCGTGCGGCGCTTCAGGCCTTGGTCCAGCGTGAAGCCGCACGCCGGTTGGCCAGGTTGGGCGGTTCGCAACCTCATCTGAAGCCTGTGCGCCGTCGCCGATCGAAGGTTGCGTGATACTGGTGGACACCTCGGTGTGGATCGACCATCTCGCCGGGACGATGACATACTGACTGATCTGCTCGTTCGAGAACAGGTTGCGACACATCCCTTCATTATCGGCGAACTGGCGATCGGCAATCTGCAACCGCGCGCCATCGTGCTGAGGTTTCTGCAGAAGCTGGATCGGGTTATCGTGGCGCACGATGACGAGGTCCTGCGACTCATCGAGCAGGAACATCTGTTCGGATTGGGCGCGGGCTACGTGGACGCGCATCTTTTGGCTTCCGTGCGACTGACACCGGACACGTCTTATGGACGCATGACAAGCGGTTGTCGGCCATTGCTGATCGGCTTGCGCTCGCCGCACGCGTCACGCACTGAGGTGCGTCCGGGCAACTATTCCACCGCGGCACTCGTCTCCGCGCGCCGCTTGGCATACAGTGCCAGACGTTTCGCTGCCATCGGCGCGACGTGACCCGGTTCGATCACCTCGCCCGCGGGCGGCAGTTCGGCCGCGCGATGGCAGGCGGTGAAATGATCCTCGCTCCACTTCCCCAACGCCGGCATCTCCACGCGGCAACGGTCGATGACGAACGGACAGCGCGTGTGGAAACGGCAGCCGGACGGCGGGTTCATCGGGCTCGGCACATCACCGCCGGGCAGTTGCCGCGCAGTGTGGCGATGCGGATCGGGGCGCGGGATCGCTGTCAGCAAGGTGCGCGTGTAGGGGTGCCGCGGCTCGGAGAACAGCGTATCCTTCGGCGCGATCTCGACGATCTGGCCGAGGTACATCACCGCCACACGATCGGCCATGTGCTTCACCACGGCAAGATCGTGCGCGATGAACAGATAGGACAACCCAAGACGCGCCTGGAGATCCTTCAGCAGATTCACCACCTGTGCCTGGATCGACACGTCAAGCGCGGAGACCGGCTCATCGCAAACCACCAGCGCCGGCTCCACCGCCAGCGCGCGCGCGATGCCGATGCGCTGGCGCTGACCGCCGGAGAATTCGTGCGGATAGCGTTGCGCGTGGTACGTGGCGAGGCCCACCAGGCTCAGCAACCGGTTCACCCGTGCGTGGCGTTCTGTTCGGTCGCCGATGTTGTGCACGACCAGCGGCTCTTCCACGATTTCGCCCACCGTCATGCGTGGGTTGAGCGAGGCGAACGGATCCTGGAACACGATCTGCATGCGGCGGCGCAGCTTGCGCAGCGGGTCGCCGGTCAGGTTGGTGATGTCCGTGCCCTCGAAACGGATCGTGCCGCCTGAAGGATCGATCAGCCGCAGCACCAGCCGTGCCGTGGTGGATTTGCCGCAGCCGGATTCGCCAACCAGCGCCAGCGTCTCCCCGCGGTCGATACTGAACGAAATGGCATCCACCGCGCGCACCACACCTACAGTCCTGCCTAAAATCAAACCGCGCTTGACGGTGAAATGCTTGGTCAGGTCTTCGACTTCCAGCAGTGCGCTCATGCCACCAGCGCCTCGATCGGCGCGCGAATACAGGCGACGCGGTGGCTCTCACCGATTGGCCGAAGATCGGGGTCCTGCATGGTGCAGGCGGCATCGGCGAAGACGCAGCGCGGGTGGAAACGACAGCCTTGCGGCAGATCGAATGGCGCGGGCACGGTGCCTTCGATTGCCAGGAGCCGGTCGCGGTTTTCCTCGATCTTCGGAATGCTGCCGAGAAGACCGAGTGTGTAGGGATGCTGCGGGTCGTCGAAAATCGCGGCGCATGGCGCGCGTTCCACCACGCGGCCGGCGTACATCACGGCGACCTCGTTGGCCATTTCGGCGACAATGCCAAGGTCGTGGGTGATCAGGATGATTGCCATGCCGGTTTGCTGCTGGAGTTCGCGCAACAGGTCGAGGATCTGCGCCTGCACCGTGACATCGAGTGCCGTAGTGGGTTCGTCGGCGATCAGCAGGTCTGGCTCGCAGGCGAGCGCCATGGCGATCATTACGCGTTGACGCATGCCGCCGGACATCTGGTGTGGGTATTCGTCGAACCGGCGTTCCGGCGCGGGAATGCGCACGCGCTGCAGCGCGGCGATGGCGCGGCTGCGCAGCGCAGCCGCCGATGCAGTGCGGTCGTGCGCGCGCATTGCCTCGGTGATCTGGTCGCCGACGGTGAACACCGGGTTCAGGCTGGTCATCGGCTCCTGGAAGATCATCGCGATGCGGTTGCCGCGGATATCGCGCATCTGTGCGGGCGATAGCGCCAGCAGGCTCCTGCCGTCGAATTCGATGCAGCCGGCAGCGATGCGGCCAGGCTGAGGAACCAGGCGCATCACCGACAGGGACAGCACAGATTTGCCGCAGCCACTTTCGCCGACGATGCCGAGTGTCTGGCCACGATCCACTGCAATGTCGACACCGTCCACTGCGGCAAGTTCGCCATTGCTGCTGCGGAAAACGGTGCGCAATCCGGTGACCGACAACAGCGGAGAAGCTCCCTTCCCCGCAAGCAGGGAGGGAGCTTGGTTGCGCAATTCTCTCATGCTGTCCGGAACGTCAGCGGCGAGATCCGTTCCGCCGTCCGATGGTCCCAGTCGAGGTTCGGCACGTTGGCTTTCACACGCTTCTGCGCCTCGTGCAGCGCGGCGGCGGCCGCGGGATAGTCCATCGTCAGCACACAACCATCCTCAACCACCTTCTGGCCATCCACATATACAGTGCGCACGGCACGATCGCCGGCGGCGTAAATCAGGCTGCGTATCGGATCGTGCGCCGGTCGCATCATGGGATGCGTGATGTCCACCAGCACGATATCGGCACGACACCCTGGCGCAAGGCGGCCGATATCGTCGCGGCCAAGTGCGCGCGCGCCGCCGATGGTCGCGGCCTCGAACAGATCGGTACTGTTCATCGTGCGTGGATTGCCCGCCTGGGTGCGCGCCAGGTACGACACCAGCCGCAGCTCATCCAGCATGTTGTGCGGATAGGTGTCGGTGCCGACACCCATGTTGACGCCCGCACGGCGATACCGGCCGAAATCCTTCAGCGTGATGCCGCGACGCGCGAACACCGTGGGACAATGCGCTACCGTCGTGCCGGTTTCCGCCAGGCGCTTCATATCGGTATCGGTGTGCCAGCGCGTCGATGGATGATCGTCCAGGAAGATGCCGTGCCCGATAATGGAACGCTCCGACAGCAACCCCAGATGGTCCAGCCAGCCGATCGGCGTATAGCCATGCCGACGCGTGATCTCGTGGAACTCCGACACCGACTGCGCCGCATGGATCTGCCACGATACGCCGCGCGCCTTCGCCTCCGCAAAGGAGTCGCGCAGCAACCCCTCGGTGCAGGTGTCGATCTGTGCCGGCACGACCATGCCGAACAGCCGTCCCGATGGATGCTGTTCGGCTCGCTCGATCAGCGACAGCGCCTCGCCCATCGCCTTCTCACCGGCCGCTTCGTCCCACGCATAGTCCACCAGATGCCCGTTCCTGGTGTACCAACGCCCGGATCGGAACATCGGCGCGACGCACACGCGCATACCGGCTTCCGCCAGCAAATCCAGCCAACCCGGATGCGCCATCGACAGATCGGCCAGCGTGGTGACCCCCGACAGCAACAGCTCCGACAGCGCCACCCGAACGCAATGCGGAATCGCCTCCGCATCAGCGCGAAAGATCGGCAGGTATTCGTACAACGACGAATTATAGAAGCCAGGACTACCGATTTCGTCGATCAACCCCTTGTTCATCGGCTCACTCGACGGGTGCGAGTGGATGTTCACCAGCCCCGGCATCACCATCATGCCGGAGCCGGAGATCACCTCGTCCACCGGCCCATCATAGCCACGACCGACAAACCGCAGTGCGCCGCCCTCGAACACCACGTCCGCGTCCGGCATGTAGACATGCGATTCCGCGCCCGCATCCCAGGCCACCACCATGTCGGCATTGCGGATGACGGTAAGTGGCATCAGCTCCGGTAATCCGGCCGGTCGTTCTCAATCAGCCGCAGCGCGGACTCCCACATCCAACTGTAGTGCTCATCGTTCTCCATGCCGTGGTACTGATCGGAGGTATGGCGGCACACTTCTTCGGGCGGATACACCAGCTTCTGCCCCCCGGACTGCGCGGCGATCTGCGCGGCACACGCGCGTTCCAGCATGTAGGTCATGTGGAACGCCTCGGGGATAGAGGTGCCACCCATCAGCAACCCGTGGTTGCGCATGATCATCGCCTTGTGCTCGCCAAGATCGCGCACCAGGCGCTCGCGTTCGTCGGTGTCGAGCGCGATCCCCTCGTAGCCATGGTACCCCAGCCGCCCATAAAACTTCAGTGCATGCTGGGAGATCGGCAGCAGCCCATCCTGCTGCGCGGACACCGCGATGCCGGCCTGTGTGTGTGTGTGCACCACGCACATCAGGTCCTCGCGTGCCATGTGCACAGCCGAATGGATCGTGAAGCCCGCAGCGTTCACCCGGCGGCTCTGCGCATCTTCCTCCACCACGTTGCCGTGCAGATCGATCTTCACCAAGTCCGATGCGCGCATCTCGTGGAACAGCACACCGAACTGGTTGATCAGGAAATGGTGATCCGGTCCGGGCAGCCGCGCGCTGATATGCGTATAGACGAAGTCGGTCCAGCGATGGTGCGCGACCAGCCGATATAACGCGGCCAGGTCACACCGGATGCGCCATTCCTCATCCGACACACCGGCCAGCGAAGCCGGCATCGTAGCGACGTTCATGATAAAGTCCTCGCCAATCAGTGGATCTCGCCCGACCGTTTCAGCGCGTCGCGCAGCTTCGCCGGCGTGAACCCCGGCGCACGGCACACATCCAGAATCACCTTTTCCCGCCGCGAAATCAGGTCGATCGCCGCCGGCAGCTTGCGCACCGCGTCCGCCGGGATCACCACCGCGCCGTGGAAATCCGCGTGGATCACATCATCATGCCCCACCTGCATGCCGAAGATGTTCACCGGCTGGCCGAACGTGACCATGTGCACGTGTGCATGGCTTGGCCCGACGCGCCCGCCGATCATCTGATAGCCGGGCGCCCACATGTCCAGATCGCGGAACGATCCGTTGGTGACGCAGCCGATCGAACCCAGCGCCTTGTGGATGGTGGACTGCACCTCGCCCCAATAGGCGCCGTAACCCGGCCGGTCGTCGATATCCTGGATCACCGCAATGGT
>DATKFJ010000086.1:0-12954 GCA_035511435.1 Acetobacteraceae bacterium
GCGTGGGTATCCTGGCGTCTACGTCCCTGGCGTGGGCGGGCGACTGGCTGGCCGCCTGCGGCAAACCCCGCGTCAACGATTGGCTAGGGATTTGCTGCCTACAATGGCCCAGCCGAAGAGACAGCAAGGCATGGAATCTCTACAATTGCCGTCGCGCGGGATGCGCTGGCTGCGGTCCTGGCTGCGCACCGAGGGGGCGCTGCTCCCGTACGTCCTGATACTGCTGGCGGGTCTGATGGCTGGCGGCGTCGTGTGGGCCGCACATCGGTCATCGCAACAGCAGGCCGATGCGGCGGCGTCGCAGCTGGCCGATGCGCTGGCACAGGATGTTGCGCACACCCTGGGGCAGGTCGATCTCACCTTGAAGGCGGTGATCGGCAGGCATCAGTCCGCGGAGGATCAGACCCTGGGTGTGCAGTCGCGCAACTCGCCGCTGTTCAAGCGCGCGCAAAGCGATCCGTATTTCGCCTTCATCAATGTGCTGGATGAGAACGGCGGTTTCGTGGCCGGTCTGCCGACGAACGACAGTCATTGGAATGACCGGGATTACTTCAGGGACCAGCAAAATCTGTCCTTGCACGATTTTTCGATCGGCCGGCCGTTCTCGACCGAGCGCGAAGATCTTGTCGGTTTTCCGATCGGTCGCCGCATGACGGACAGCAGCGGCCTGTTTGCCGGTGTCGTCGTCATGGGTGTGCGTCTGGCATATTTTCGTAGCCTGCTCGATCATCTCGATCCGGCATCGCACGACTCGGTGACTTTGCTGCGTGACGATGGCGTCGTTCTTATGCGGTTGCCGTTCGACCTGAACAATATCGGCCGCACGCTGGATCGGGCCGCGCCGTTCTACACGTTCATCCGCAGCGGATCGACGCCGATCACAGCGGTCGACCCGATCGATTCCGTGGAGCGCCGGTTCGTATTCCGTCGTGTCGGCAGTTTGCCGCTGGTGGTCAGCGTGGGCACGGCGACCGCGAATGCCTATGCCGGTCCGATGTTGTGGTGGCTTTTGTCAGCCTGTGTTGCAATCGTCGTCGCGGTCGGACTCTTGACGCGCGGGCAATGGTGCGAAGGGCGCCGGCGCCGCGCAGCGGAACGCGAAAGCCAGGAGAAGTCACGCTTTCTCACGACGTTGAGCCACGAGCTCCGTACGCCGCTGCACGGCGTACTCGGCTACGCGGAGCAGTTGTCCCAGGAGGGCATCCTCAGCGATGCCCAGGCAGGCCAGGTCGGCGAGATCATCCGTGCCGGCAGGCACATGCGCGACGTGGTCAACGTCGTGCTGGACGATGCGCGGACAGAGGCATTGGGACCGACGCTCCACATGCGGCGGATCGATGTGCGGCTCGTCGTCGAGGAGTGTCTTGCGATCGTTGCACCTGGCGCCAGGGCGCGGAAACTCGAGATGCGTGTCACACTGACATCCGGCGCTCCGACGCAATTCGTGACCGACGGTATTCAGCTTAGGCAGATTTTGGTGAACCTGCTGAGCAACGCGGTGAAATACACGCCGCACGGCATGGTGGAACTGCGTGTCAAGGGTGACGAGAAACATCTTACCATCGAAGTTGCCGACACCGGCGTAGGCATACCCAAGGGGCAACGCCACCGCCTGTTCAACGAGTTCGAACGCTTCTCAGCAGAGCGCACAAATATCGAAGGCACCGGCCTCGGCCTGGCGATCGCACATCGCCTAACCCGATGCATGGGCGGAGAAATGGGGCACCGCGACAACGCAGGCGGTGGCAGCGTGTTCTGGCTGAAACTGCCCGCGGGGGTGGCTGAGGACTCCGACGTCGTTGCCGGCGCTGAAGCCTCCGCGACATGCCGGTCATTGCATGTGCTGATCGTCGATGATTCCGTGGTGAATCGCGAAATTGCCGCAGCCTTCCTGCGCAAGGCGGGACACACCGCGACACAGGCGCACGATGGTATCGAGGGCGTGCGACTTGCCGCGGCGCGGGACTTCGACCTGGTGCTGATGGACGTGCGCATGCCGCGGATGGATGGCCTGGAGGCAACGCGGCGCATCAGGGCACTCGATGGGCCGCGCGCGCAGGTCCCGATCGTGGCGGTGACGGCGAACGCGCTCGATCTGCACATGGAGGAGTGTCGTCGTGCCGGCATGTCAGAGCACCTGGCGAAGCCCTTCACCCAGACGGAGCTTGTCGCCGTCGTCGCGCGAGCCGCCGCGCGCCGACAGGAGTCATCATCCGCGGAACCGCCGACGATCGATGCAGACTGCATGGCGAGCCTTGCATCCTGCATGGGATCGGATGCCTTGCACGAACTGCTCGATTGTCTGGCATCGCGGATCGAGGCGCTGCTGCGGATGCTCGATGAACCGCAGCCATTCGCGGCATCGGAATCACTGGCCGAACTGGTGCATGAATTGGTGGGCAGTGCAGGGACGCTTGGCTTTTCGGCGCTGTCGGCGATCGCTTCGCGATTTCAGAAGGCGATCGCAGCCGATCCCACCGAAGCGGCACGCCCCACCGAAGCGGTACGCATGGTCGCGGATATCAGGCGCGAGGCAGAAATTGCGCTGGCGGAACTGCGGCACAGACGAGTGCTGGAAGACGCGATACCCGCCTGAAGCAGGCCGTCAGCGGCGGCAGATGTTCAGGATCCGGCGACCTTCGGACAATTCGGGTTGCTCGCCATAGACCGGGGTCGGTTCCTGCCGGCGTTTCCAGACGAATGCGGCACGTTCGCTCGCGGCAGTTGCAGCACCGTGCTCGGCCTGGGGCAGTCCCAACACAGTGGCAATGGCATGCAACAGATCCACCGGCTTGAACGGCTTGGTCAGAAACATTGTCGCGCCGGCACGTTGCGCCGCGGCCCGGGTGTCGTCGTCGTTGAATCCCGTAAGGATGATGATCGGCACATCGCGATAGGCCGGCAGACAGCGGATTTCCGCGCAGGTGGCGAAACCGTCCAACCTGGGCATCTTGTAGTCCAGGATCACCAGGCGCGCTGTCGTGCGTGTGGCATAATCAACCGCCTCGATACCATCGATGGCCTGCAGGACGTTGAATTTCTGAACCTCCAGCACGGTACGCAGGATGCTGCGGATAATGTAGTCGTTGTCCGCGATGATGACATCTCTCGTGATCGCATCGCTTGCCATGCAGGACACCTTAGGTTGCGGCACTCACTGTCATGGTGATCGCGAAGGGGTTGCCATGCGGTTAATCTGCCGCGGCCGGCCCCGCGCCGAATGGTCGCTAACCTTGCATCATCGTTTCCCGCCGACGCCGAAGCTGCTCCGGCAGTCCAGCCGGAAGCCATCGGGGGAACCGCAACGCTCAACCGCAATCATCTGGAAATTCTGGTAGGGCAGGTGGCGGGTGCGACTGGCAATCGCACGCCGCCGGTAGCCTGCTTTGCGGTGAGGAGATTCCGCGCATGCGATCGTATCGCTCACGCGATCATCGCGCCGTGCTTCGCAGGCAGCGGCACAGATTCTATCGCGTGGTGCGTCAACCCTGCGGCAGTTGCCAGAAGCTCGCGATATGGCTCGTCGCGCTGGCCGGCCAGACGTGTGCGAGACCCGGCAAGAGCCAAAGCTCGACGATCGGCCGCTCAGGCGGGCCCCAGATCTCGCGATCGACCGGTTCGCCACCGATCGCACCGCGTTCGAGCCCATGCACCGCTGACCATTGCTCCGCCAGCAGGCGCGCATTGGCCGGGTCTACGACGCTGTCAGCGCTGCCATGCCAGATTGACAGCCGCGGCCAGGGTCCGAGATAGCCGGCCGGTGCGGCGTGCCTGACCTGCTCGGCCCAGCCCGCGGGCAAGCGTTGCGGACCAGCCTCCGCCATGCGTGCCAGCGCTTCGGTTGTACTGGTTGCCGCGCCGACCGGCAGACCGGCGACGACGGCGCCGGCAGCAAACACGTCCGGGTATGCTGCCAGCATAGCGGCCGCCATCGCACCGCCCGCGGACAGTCCGGCAATGTAGACGCGGGCTGGATCGGAACCGAAGCGCTCGATTGCGGTCGCGACCATCTGCCGGATCGACAGTGCTTCACCCAGCCCGCGGCCAACATGCGTCGGACGGAACCAGTTGAAGCATCGTCCCTGGTTGTTGTCGCCCGATTGCTCGGGCAGCACGAGCGGAACACCGATCTGATCAGCCAGCGCGGCCCATCCGGTGTCGCGGCTGAACGCCGCAGCGGTCTGGCCACAGCCGTGCAGCAGCACGACAAGCGGCGCCCCAGGGATTGGCGGTTTGGCGGGAATATGGACGAACATCGATAAACGGCCAGGATTGCTGCCGAATTCGGCTATCTTGACTGGTCCGCTGACACCGCCCAGCGGTGCTGGCGTCGACCAGGGAGCCAACCTGAGTGTATCAGGCAGCCTCGCCTGCGCCTTGGCGATGGCGGAAGCGGCTTTGATGGCCGTCCGCACACTCCGGCGAGCAATTTTCAGTTCGCGCGACCACTTCATGATGGGTCAACACTCCTGTCGTTCCAGACTCATCGATAAGGGGATTTGCTGCGACGCAGCAAAGGCCTTGACACCGGAATCGTTAGTCCAATGTCCGTCACGCTGGCGTGACGTCAACTAGATATCAGCCTTTTGCTCGGCATACTGCGATCGCTGACGGCAATCGGGCGGGGAGCCATCGGAGGATCAGAGAATGCGGACACGCATTCGCTGGCGAATCGGTGGGGCAGGGGGCGGGTGCGACTCACACTCGCACGCCGCCGGCAGCCTGCACCGGAGGCGGGGTCGCGGAAGCGCCCTCGCTCCCGGCAGGGCTACCACTCCAGGGCTTCCACTTCAGGGCTTCCGCGGCGAGCATTTTTAGCTGCGGTCCCAAGAACGCCCCCAACAACTCCGCAGAACGCTACGTCGCACTATCTTCCTTGCGGAACGTGACAACCAGCACGTCGCGGAAACCCGGTTGCACGGGGTCGATGGGTTCCACCGGTGTCACGCCGTGCATGACGCGGTGATCGTCCACCCACGCGGCGTCGAACGGCTCGGCGAGTGTAAAGCTGCCGAGATTGCGACCGGTCGCATCATGGATCGATGTGACACCGCTCTGGATGTTGCGCCGTCCGATCAACAGCACCAGCACATGGTCGACACCATCGCGATGCATTCCCTCGGGCGTCGGCCGGCCTTCGACCCCGCTGCGCGCCTCGATGCGGAATTGATGCACCTCGATATGCCATGACCGCGCCGGCAACAGACGCTCGAACAGCGTGCGACACGTTGCCAGGATCGCCGTCATGCTGGCGCCGGCGGCAACGTCCGGCAGCACCGGATCGAACCAGCGTGCCACACCGCCATTCAGCGGATTGTAATCCCGGCTCTGGTAATGCGGCTGATGCGCGGCGCGTTGAACCGGCTCGCCGGTCACCGCACGGAATGTGGCGTGGCGGCGCTTTCGGTAACGCCCGCCGTCCGCCATGTAGGTGTCCAGCCCGAGGTCGTCCCAACTGGCGGCAAACGCTGGCCAGTCCGCAAGCGATCCGTGCCGCGCAAACTCCGCGCGCGTATCGGCGCCGTGCACGAAAGCAAATCCCTCAGCGGCGATCCGATCCGCGAGATGGCTCAGTTGGTCCGGTCTTGTCATTCCTGTGTGCCTCCAGCGATCCCTCCGCCTCCAGCGATCCCTCCGCCTCCTGCAGCCTGCGCGCCTCCTGCGGCCTGCCCGCCTCATTCGGCCTGCCCGCCTCATGCAGCCTGCCCGCTGCTGAGGGCATTGACTCATCCGACACCGGTGAGGTCGTGACCGTGCGCACGGTCGGGTTGTAGATTTCGATGTCCAGTTCCTCGAACCGCTTTTTCATGCGGCGGTTGAACTCGCGCTGCACGCTCCAACGGCCGGAATCGGTACAGACCACTTGACCGGCAATGGTCGCGCTGGCGCCATCCACCTTGTCGACACCCCAAAGCTGCAGGTCGCTCAGTATCTTTGCCGAGAAGTCGTCCTCCTGGCGCATGCCGACGGCGATTTCCTTCAACACGTCGCTCACGCGGTCGGTATCCTCGTGATAGGCAACACTGACAACGACCGATGCGTTGCCAATGCCGCGGTTCGCATTTGTCACCGTCGTCACCGCGCTGAACGGAATGACATGCACCGACCCGTCGCTGGCGCGCAGGCGTATCGTGCGGACCGACAGGTTCTCCACGGTACCCGACAAGCCCGACACCGTGACCGCATCACCAACCTGCATCGCGTTCTCCAGCAGCAGGAAGATGCCGGTGATCAGATCCTGCACCAGCTTCTGCGACCCGAAGCCGATCGCCACGCCCACGATGCCGGCACCGGCCAGCAGCGGTCCGATGTTAACGCCGATCTCGCTCAGCACCATCATGCCGACGACAATCAGGATGGTGACCAGCAGTGCGCTGCGCAGCAGCGGCAGCAGCGTGCGCAGCCTTGCCGACCGCGCGACCTGCGCCTCACGCGTCAGCCTGGCCAGATGACGCTCGATCGCGGCGTTGACCGCCTCCCACGCTGTCAGGGCAAGCAGCAGCGTCACCGCCAGCGTGACGAACGTCGACAGAACGCGCTGGCCGAGTGGTGTCGCGACCAGCCAGGCGAGCGCGCCCAGTCCCCAGATCTGCAACAGGATGATGGCGCTGGCGAGAAAGATCAGCGCGCGTGTCGCGCTGACCACGACAGGATAATAGATCGCCAGCCGCGTCTCGATCCCCGGGTAGCGCGACGCGGTGTCCGGCTTCACTCGCAGCATGCGATCGAGCGCGCCGAGTACGATGATCTGCACCAGCCGCGCCGCCGCCAGCACGACGATGGTGCTGGCAAGATAGCGTAGTGCCTGGGAATAGCCGTGCGGGATTTCCACTGCCCACACCAGCCAGAGTGTCACGATTACGAAAATCGCGATCCAGTGCCAGCCTCGCGCCAGCCAATTGCGCGCGGCGGCAACGAACCCGACCGAGCCTGATGGTGCGCGCAGCCAGTGTCGCACCGTGCGTCGGCATTGCAGAACGACGATCACCAGGAACACGTGGTCGATCAGGCCGGTCGCCTTCAGCAGCGCGTCGCGCGCCGCATCCGACAAGCCAAGCAGCAGCCCGACCTCGGCAATCGCATAGCCGAACACGGCGACCACCACGATCCGACGGGTCCAGCGCTTCGCATAGTCCGCCTGGTCATCGGAGATAGGCAGCAGGCGCAGTCGCGGCTCGTTCGGCGAGAACATCATGCGCGCGACGCAAAGGATGGCGGCGCACAGCGCATACGCGTCGATCAAGGCAAGCAGCACGAGGCGTGAAGTATCGTCACCGCCGAGAGGCGTCAGAGCCATCGTGTGGCCAATCAGCACGAAGCCCAGCACCGGCAGGAGTTCCAGCGCGAGCCGGCCGATCACCAACGGTATGCGGTGAAGCAACATGAGCGCCGCGTGACGCCGGCGGCGCGGCGGTTCCGTCTCACCCAGCTCGGCGCGAGCCTCGCCGCTTTCATTCGGCACCGGTGCGTCGGTCGGCGCCCGTCGCGCCAGGGCGAGGATGGGACGCCGGACAGCACGTCCGAGTGCCCACTGGACGGCGACGCCGATGGCCAGCACCAGTGCCAGGCGCCACGCGGTATCCAGCAGGATGGCCTGTCCCATCGGGTTGGTTGCCATGACATAAAGCCAGGCCCACAGCAGGGGAACGCTGCGCATGGCCCGAAGGGCGCCCACCGCCTCGCTGGACACGTGGTTCAGGAAGCCGGAGGCCCCGACCACGACTTCCGCGCCAAGCCCGTTCGGCGCGAACGGCGACGGCGTTTTGGCGACGGAGGCTGGCGCTGGCGTTGCGGCCGAAGCCGGGCTCGGTGTGGCTCCGCCGGGCGCTCCCCCGGGCGCGGATTTCTTTGCGGCTTCCGGCGCCGGCTGGGCCTTGACGATCGCCTCCAGGGTCGCGGTGAACTGGGCACGTTTCTGCGGATCATCAAGGACATCCAGCGCCTGCCGCGCCTGCGCCGGGCTGATCGCCGCGGCCGGGGCGGCAGACGTCGCCGGCGCAGACGGCTGTCCCGCAGCCGGGGCGACCGATCCCAGCGCGATCAGGCAGAGGATGAAAAGCAGGCGCGGCATCAGCAGGCTCCGAACACAAAGCGCCGAGGTCGGTCAATAAAGTGGCATGGTGACGGCAGGTCCCGCGCTGGATGCAATCCAGGCAGGACCGGTGTAGAAGCCAACCGGTCGCCATATGTGCCAACCGGTCGCCATATGTGGTTGACCAGTCGTCATATGTGGTTGCCCAGTGGTCATATGTGGTTGCAATGAAGACCTTTCTTACCATCATGGTTGCGCTGCTGATGTTTGCCACTCTCGGCGTGCTGTTCGTCGGCCTGTTCGGCCTGGTTCGCGGCGGCGGCAACCCTCAGCGCTCCAACCAGTTGATGCGCTGGCGGGTGATCCTCCAAGGCGCGGCGCTGCTGCTGTTTGCCTTGCTGATGAGCCTGCTGCGGTCCTGATCGGAAGGTTTGACAGGCCAACGGCCCCTGCATATGGTCCGCCCGCTCTATTGCAGGTGCGAACAGGCGGGTGGCCCACCTTGCTGACGCACGCGAGATTCCTGGAAGCGGCACGGTTCTCCTCATGAAAATCCTGGTCCCGGTCAAGCGGGTGGTCGACTACAACGTGAAGGTCCGCGTGAAGGCGGACGGCTCCGGCATCGAGACCGCCGGGGTGAAGATGTCGATGAACCCGTTCGACGAGATCGCCATCGAGGAAGCGGTGCGCCTGAAGGAAAAGGGCGTGGCCACGGAGATCGTCGCGGTCTCGCTGGGCGTGGCGCAATGCGCCGAGACGATCCGTACCGCGCTCGCCATGGGTGCCGATCGCGGGATCCTGGTGGAAACCGACGCCGAGTTGCAGCCGCTGGCGGTTGCCAAGATGCTGAAGGCGATCGCCGACAAGGAGCAGCCCGGGCTGATCATCCTGGGCAAGCAGGCGATCGACGACGACATGAGCGCCACCGGGCAGATGCTGGCGGCGCTGCTGGGCTGGCCGCAGGGCACCTTCGCCTCCAAGGTGGTGATCGAGGGCGACAGCATCACCGTGACGCGCGAGGTCGACGGGGGTCTGGAAACGGTCGCGCTGACCCTGCCCGCCATTGTGACCACCGACCTGCGGCTGAACGAGCCGCGCTACGCGTCGCTGCCGAACATCATGAAAGCCCGGAAAAAGCCGATCGACGTCATGAAGCCGGCTGATCTGGGCGTCGATCCGGCGCCGCGGCTGACCACGCTGAAGGTTGCCGAACCACCGAAGCGCAAGGCCGGCGTCAAGGTCGGATCGGTGGCCGAACTGGTGGCGAAGCTGCGTACCGAAGCGAAAGTGATCTGACCCATGACGAGCCCCCTGTGATGACGAGCCCCCTGCGATGACGAGTCTTGTGCTGTTGGAATACGACGACGCGGGGATCAAGCAGCCGTCCCGCAGTGCGGTTGCCGCGGCGCAGAAGCTGGGCGAGGTGCACGCTCTGGTCGCTGGCAGCGGGCTCGATGCCGCCGCCGCGGCCGCGGCGAAGCTGCCGGGCGTGGCGAAGGTGCTGACCGCCGATTCGCCGGCGCTGGACCATCTGATGGCCGAGCCCATGGCGGCATTGCTGATCGCGCTGGCGCCCCACTACTCGCACCTTCTGGCCGCGACCACGGCGGTGGGCAAGAACGTCATGCCGCGTGTTGCGGCGTTGCTGGATGCGCAGCCGATCAGCGACATCGCCGATGTGGTCGATGCCGATACCTTCATCCGGCCGATCTATGCCGGCAACGGCATGGCTACGGTGAAGTCGTCCGATGCGAAGAAGGTGATCACGGTGCGCGCCGCGAGTTTCGATCCGGTCGCGCCCGAAGGTGGCTCCGCGCCGATCGAGCCCGTCTCGATTCCCGATCTGCCTGCCAGTTCGAAATTCGTCTCGACGGAACTGACGAAAAGCGTGCGCCCCGAACTCACGGCCGCGCGGGTGGTGATTTCCGGCGGTCGCGGCATGCAGGCCGGCGACAACTTCAAACTTCTTGAACCAATTGCCGATAAACTCGGCGCCGCGGTGGGTGCATCACGCGCCGCGGTGGATGCCGGCTTCGTGCCCAACGACTACCAGGTCGGGCAGACCGGAAAGATCGTCGCCCCGGAGCTTTACATTGCTGTCGGAATTTCTGGTGCCATCCAGCATCTGGCCGGCATGAAGGACAGCAAGGTGATCGTGGCGATCAACAAGGACGAGGAAGCGCCCATCTTCCAGGTCGCCGATTATGGCCTGGTGGCTGATCTGTTCACCGCGCTGCCCGAACTGGCGGCGGAACTGGAGCGCTCCTGAATGAACGTAGAGGTCAAGCCTGGGGCCGTCAGCAGCGGACTGCTGGCGGAACCGCCGGAGATTGCCAGCCTCGGCGTGATCGGTGCCGGCCAGATGGGCAACGGGATCGCCCATGTCAGTGCGCTGGCAGGCCTGCCCGTCATCATGCTGGATGTGAAGGCCGCCGCGCTGGAGCGCGCGATGGGCACCATCACTCGCAACATGGATCGGCAGGTCAACCGCAAGCTGATCAGCGAGGAGGATCGCGACGACGCGCTGGCGCGTATCCGAACCACGACGGACTACGCAGCACTCGGTGACGCCGACCTGGTGATCGAGGCCGCGACCGAGAAGGAAGAGGTGAAGCACGCGATCTTCAGGCTGCTGACGCCGCATCTGAAGCCGTCTGCAATGCTGGCCTCCAATACCTCGTCCATTTCCATCACCCGGCTGGGCGCGGCGACCGACCGGCCGGAAAAATTCATCGGCATGCACTTCATGAACCCGGTGCCGGTGATGAAGCTGGTGGAGATCATCCGCGGCATCGCCACCGATGAGGCGACCTTCCAGGTGGTTCGCGCGCTCGCCGAGAAGCTGGGGAAGACGCCGGCGGTGGCGGAAGATTTTCCGGCATTCATCGTCAACCGCATCCTGGTGCCGATGATCAACGAGGCGGTTTACGCGCTGTACGAGGGCGTGGGGTCGGTGTCGGGCATCGATACGTCGATGAAGCTGGGTGCGAACCATCCGATGGGCCCGCTGGAACTGGCGGATTTCATCGGGCTGGATACCTGCCTGTCGATCATGCAGGTGCTGTACGAGGGGCTTTCCGATTCCAAATACCGCCCATGCCCGTTGCTCGTGAAATACGTCGAGGCCGGCTGGCTGGGCCGCAAGACCAACCGTGGTTTCTACGATTACACGGTGACGCCACCGCGCCCGACGCGGTAGCTTGACCAACGGCGGCTCCGCTATTCGTCATTTTCGCTAAGGCGAGATCCAGGACCGCCAATCCGGCGTTGCTCGCCAGTATGCCCGCCGCACGCTTTCGCGGGGACACGCTTTGCATGTGCATGACAACGTCAAGTGCAATCGCTCTGACCGCCGCCTGCTACGACGCACGGCCGCATCACACTGGCAGACGGGAACCGCCGACGTTATGTTGACGCGTGTGGACGACGTCATGCCCACCCGTAACGAAGCCGTCTAAACCGACGCCGAAAAGCTGCGACGACTCGCCTGGGAGGCCAGGATGATCGCCGAGGCCCGCGCCGACATTGCCGCTGGCCGGCTGGTGCCCTCCGAGTAAGTCGATGCCTGGATTGACAGCCTCGACACTGACCACGAACTCCCGCCACCCTCGACCCGTCGCCGCTGATCCGGCGGCCGCGTGCCGCGCCTCCTGATCTATGCACCTCTGGCGCGGGATGACCTGGCGGATTTTCAACCCTCGCCGACTCCGATCGTGAGCGCCGCAATGGTTGATGCTGCGGCACAAGTCTTGGAAGAGTCGGGGCAAGTAGAGTACTGGTCGGGCGGTCCTATGATGTTGGTGATAAAGGAGATGCTGACTGCGGCTTGGCTGGCAAGGGAGGAAGCCTCTGATGGAACTCAGTCAGACGCTGGTGAAGCTCCTCAAAAACCTTGAGCATATCGTCTAGTTCTGGTCGCGTGATAATTGATCCTGGGGAAAAGAGAGGATCAAATCTTGTGGGGTCATCCACGTTAGGAGAAAGAAAGAGTTGTCTATCCGGTTTCTTGTGAGGGTCAAAGATCACGATAGATTGGGCCAACTTATTACGCCTTTTCATCTTCTGCGACACTTGCGCGGAAAGCTTCTCCCATTCGCTTAGAAGGGCAGCATCTATACCTGACCGCTTAACAGCTTGATCCGTCATGCCTAGGCGCACGCTTATGTTAGTTGGCACATGGAACGACGCGGTGAGCGGGGTCGGATTTGTCGCGCCTATGGCTTTTCCGTAGGCATACACAAGAGCAGCTTCAACGAACTGCCAAGCGGCGATGACGAGGCCGAGCCTAACATAGAAATCGCTGATCTGTTGGTCAGACGGCTTTGGCATCGTGCTCGCAGCATTATGTTGACTTATTTCTTTCCACGGAAGGGAAGTGAGATAGATCATGGCTGATGTTGCCGCTCCCTGGTTGGTGTCGCAACCCCACGGGAACGAAATGACTGGCGCGAGTCTCTGATTTCCGCCCGTCGCCTGATTTGCTAGGCTGACGCCATGGAAAAGGAACTCACCAAAGAGGAAGCAGAGCGCCGAGCGCGAGAAGTGGCCCAGCGGATGCTAACGACTCCCAAGCCGAAGACTTCACACGTCCAGAAGCGGGCTCTCCTTCCGACGAAGCCCGTAGCAAGGAGCCTAAGAAACCGACGCCCCCACGTCAGCTTCCACCCGCGCGAGGGACCCACGAGGGCCAAGTGTCCTTGATCCAGAACACCCAGCCCCGCCCTCCGTTGGCCGGTTGGGGAGTTACAAAATATATGGGCTGCGATGACTCTAAATATTGAAACAATTGCAGTGCTAGAATGTCATTCGCCGGAGCTTGGAACCACACCGCATCGCCCTGAAGGTGTTCGCGATCTATCTCTTTTAGTGAGAGGGGATTCCATCCAGCGTCCACAAAAGCCGTCCGCAGGCCCTTGGCATAC
>DATKFJ010000087.1:0-4385 GCA_035511435.1 Acetobacteraceae bacterium
CGTCGTCCACCATTACCGCCTCGTACAACGCAGCTCCCAAGGCCTGCGCGGCACCACCTTCGATCTGCCCTCGGCACTGCATCGGGTTGATCACATGCCCAGCGTCCGCCGCCTGTACGCTGTGCAGGATGCGCAGTTCTCCCGTCCTTGGCTGCACCGCCACGCAGAAACCGTGCACATTGAACGAGACCGAGCGCGGCGTGCCGTCGCAATGCCCATTCGCCTGCAAAGACCCCAACGCGGTCAGCGCGATCCGGCGAGTGCCGGCTACCACGCCATCCAATGTTAGCGTCACGCCGGAAGCGGGCACGGCGAGCAGTGCCGCGCCCCGTTCGAGCATCAGCGTTCGCAATGCTTCGGCCGCCCGCAACGTCGCGGTGCCGGCTACCACCGTGCCGGTCGAGCCATAGGCCCCGGTGTCGTGATCGACCGCATCGGTATCGGACTGGCGTAGCCGGATATGCGACGGCAGAGTGCCGAGTACCGAGGCTGCGATCTGCCGGTGCACCGTGCTGGTTCCGTTGCCGAACTCCGCGGTGCCGACCGCGAGATCGAACCGGCCGTCGGCGGCGAGGGCCAGCCGTGCGTCGGCAAGATGGCCGCGGGGCGGGATCGTGTCGACCATCGACAGCGCCATCCCTTGCCCGACCAGCCAGCCTGCCGGCGCTTCCGCCCGACAATCGGCCAGCGCGCGCTCGACCAGGGCCAGACACTGGTCGAGCCCGTAGCTGCCGAACTCCGCGTCGCCCGGCGTGTCCCGGAACGAGGTCATCGCATCGCTCGGTTGCACCACGTTGCGCCGCCGCAGCGCGATCGGGTCGAGTTCGAGCAGGCGCGCCAGTTCATCCATCGCCGACTCGATCGCGAACGTACTCTGACTGAGCCCGTAGCCCCGGAACGCCCCGGCAGGAACGGTATTGGTGCGGACCGCATAGCCGTCGACTCGCTTGTTCGGGCAGCGGTAGACCGCCACCGACTCGCCGCACGCATGGAACAAGACTCCGGTGGCGTGGTTGCCATAGGCACCGGTGTTGGACAGCACCTCCATCCCGATCGCGGTCAGCACGCCGTCGCCCGTCGCGCCGAGCGTCACCTTGATCCGCATCGGATGGCGCGTCGTGGAGGCGCTGAACTGCTCCTCGCGCGTCAGTTCAAGCTGCACCGGCGCGCGGCAGCGCAGCACCGCCAGCGCTACGATGTCCTCAACCAGCATCTCCTGCTTGCCGCCAAATCCGCCACCCATCCGTCCGGCTTCGACATGCACTTGTGCAGGCGGTAGATCGAACAGCGTGCACAATGTCCGGCGGGTTAGGAACGGAGTCTGGGTCGCGGCGCGTAGACAGAGCCGCCCGGCACGATCGAGCCAGCCGATCGCGGCGTGTGTTTCGAGCGCAGCGTGCTGCGTGCGTTGGGTCTCGAAGCTTGCCTCGTAGGTGACATCGGCGGCCGCGAGACCGGCCGCCAGATCGCCGATGCCGCCGTGCAGCTCGGCTACCAAATTGGCTTTCTCGGCGAGCGCGGCTGCCGGATCGAACACCGGCTGCAGCACGTCGTAGTCGACCTGCAGCAGCCGGCACCCCTCTTCTGCGGCCGCCGCGGTCTCCGCCACGACGGCCGCGACACGCTGGCCGACAAAGCGCACCGTGTCGTCGAGCACGCGAGTATCGAAGGGGTCGTCTGTCTCGTGTTCATGCCGCGCGGTGGAGAATTTGTGCGAGGGCGCGTCGTGATGGGTCAGCACGGCGCGCACCCCTGGCAGCGCGAGGGCAGCGGCACAGTCAATCGCAGCGATGCGGGCATGGGCATGCGGCGAGCGCAGCAACTTCATGTGCAAGAGGCCCGGCGGCGCGACATCGAGCGTGAAGCGTGCCCGGCCGGTTACCACGAGCGACCCGGCCGGCGCCGCCAGGTTGTGCCCACAGGCCTGGCCCGGCGCGGCCTCCTCGACATGCCTCGCGCCCGAGATCGCATCGCCGATCGCGCGATAGCCGGTACAGCGGCAGAGATTGCTTTTCAGCGCCCTCGGCAGTTCGGCCCGCTGGGCCTGGTCGAGGCTGGCGGCGGTCATGATCATGCCGGCAGTGCAGAAGCCGCATTGGAACCCCTGCGCCGCTAGGAACTGCGCCTGCATCGGGTGCAACGTACCATCCTTCGCGGCCAGCCCTTCGATCGTGGTGACCTGCCTTCCCGCGGCGCGATGTGCCGGGTATAGGCAGGAATGCACCGGTTCGTCGTCGACCCAAACGGTACAGGCGCCGCAATCGCCGGTATCACATCCGTTCCTGACCCCGAAACAACCCTCCTGCCGCAGGAAGCTGCGCAGACACTGTCCGGGGTGCGGCGTCGCCGAAACGACCCGACGATTGACCTGCATGCTCACGGCGCGGTCAGCTCCTGCCGAATCTCCTCCGCGAAGATCAGGCTGACGTGACGTCGCCACGCGGGGTCACCGTGGATATCGTCCTGCCACAGGCCAGGACGGCTGACTGCCCTGTCGATCCGTGTCGCCAAGAGCGCGGTCGATGGCTTCACCGCAAACACGAGGCGGATCGGCCGAGTGGTCGCAGCCGTCAGCGTCAGCGCGAAGCCGGCATCGTGACTGCGCGTGCCGATCAACAGCGCCGCCGAGAGCCCGAGCGGGGTCAGCGAGATGCGGCGGAACGCACAGCGCTGTTGCAACGCGGCGCGCGGCAACAGCACGCTGCGCAAAATCTCGCCGTCGGCCAGCGCCGTGCGGCGCTCGCCTAGAACCAAATCCATCACCGGCAAACGTTGCTCACCGCCGTCAGGGCGCCACACCGTGGCGATCCCGCCCAACGCCGCCGCCAGCGCAATCATCGGCCCGGCGGGCAACGCTAGGCAGATATTCCCGCCCACCGTCGCCGCGTTCCACACCTTGAACGAGCCGAGCAGCGCCTCGCAACACTGCCCGATCAGATCGCCGGCGCGCCAGTCGACTGGCGGGGCAAACCGCGACAGCGCCGAGATCGTGCAGGTGCCGGCGACATGCAGGCCCTCGCCGTCCACCGTCAGGTTCTCCCACTCCAGAGCCGTCAGATCGATCAGGCGTCGGAGATGGGGCTGCTTCTCGGAAAACAGCCAAGTGCCGCCGCCGAGCACGGCGGTTCCGGCCGACCACGCCGGCAGCTCGGCACGCGTGCGCGGCATCAGCACGCTTTCGATCGAATGCAGGTCCATCAGGCGGCGGCTGCTCCGGACAGGCGCTTTAGTCGATCAGGCTGCATCACTTCCTCCGTGTCGATACCGGACAGCCCGTTGCCGCTCTGGTGCGGGAATTGCCGGATTGAGACCATAGATACAGCAGCCTGACAGATCCGCCGAAGCACGCACCATGGAATCTACTCAGGCATCAGGTCCGACACCGTACAGACCGGTCATCGCCCGGTCGCTGGCGGAGCTCGAAGTCGTCGTGCACCGCGACCTTGCCTATACCGCCTATGCGACACCCCCCTGATCCCCGTCCGTCTGCATAATTGACAATCGGTGCTCGACGTCGCGATCGTCGGCGCCGGCCAAGGCGGCCTTGGCACGGCCTTCGGGCTGTTGCGCGAGCGGATCAGCAATATCCAAGTGTTCGACCGCAATCACCAGGGGCTCGAAGGCCCGTGGGTCACTTTTGCGCGCATGATTACCCTGCGCACGCCGAAGCATATTACCGGACCGGATTACGGGGTCGCCAGCCTGACGCCGCGCGCCTGGTATGAGGCGAAATACGGCGTCGCGGCCTGGGCGGGGCTGGACAAGATCGCCCGCCAGGATTGGCAGGCCTATCTGCGTTGGTTCCGCCGGGTCACCGACATTCCAGTGCAGAACGACGCCGATGTCGCCGCGATCACGCCGGAGGGTGCCGCGCTTCGCCTGATCTTGGCGACCCCAACCGGCAGAGTCGAGCGCTTTGCCCGCAAGCCGGTGCTGGCGACCGGCATCGACGGCAGCGGGCGTTGGGAAATCCCGGGCTTCATCAGTCGCCCCATTCCGCCGGATCGCTTCGCGCATACCGTGCAGGACATTGACTTCGGGCGGCTTGCCGGCCGGCGCATCGGCGTGCTCGGGGCCGGAGCGTCGGCCTTTGACAATGGCGCAACCGCTTTGGAAGTCGGCGCCGGATCGGTCGGTCTCTGCCTCTGCCGGCGCGACCTCCCGCGCATCAATCCCTATAGCGCGCATCAATCCCTATAGATGGATGGAATCAGCCAGCTTCCTCGGGCATTACGCGGAAATGCCGGATCTCATGCGCTGGCGCTACATACGCCGCATCTTCGAGCTCAATCAGCCGCCGCCGCAGGACACGTTCTGGCGCTGCCGCAAGCATGCCAACTTCACTTATCACGCCGGCTGCCCTGGACATCCGTCGAATGCAGGGC
>DATKFJ010000088.1:0-3397 GCA_035511435.1 Acetobacteraceae bacterium
TGGTATCGCCGCCGACGCCGCTGACAGCACTGGCCTGAGGCATTGCGAGGTCATAGCTGGGAGGCGAGGTGGCAGACGCGTGAGCGGGGTTCACCTTGCCGCACAGCGAAGCGGCGTAAGACTTCGAAGTCAGCATGCCCACCGGAACCGAAACGGCATTGGGATCGGCGTTGTGGGCGTACGTGTCGGCGTAGACCAGCTTCTTGGTCTCGATCAAGGCGTGCCAGAACAGGGGATTGGCGGGTCCGAGCGTCGCCAGGCTCTGGCCTGGATACCACGTGGGTACGCAAGCTTCGAGAATGTTCATGGCTTCCATGATGCCCCAGGCCTGGGACGGCGCCGTCGTTGCATACAGGCCGAACTCACCATGGTAGGTGGTCGAGGCTGGCGTCACCCATTCGCCCTTGTAATTCGCGAGGTCCTTGAGCGTCATCGTCCCGCCGAGCGCATTCGACTTGGCGACGATCGCGTGTGCGATCTCACCCTTGTAGAAGACATCCCGCCCCTGCTGCTGGATCAGCCGGAACGCGTGCGCCAGGTCGGGGTTTGTGAAGAGCGTGCCGATCGCAGGGGGAGCGCCGTTGACATAGTACGTAGCGACCGAGTCCGGGTCGAGCTGGGTACAGCACCCCTGCAGTGGCAGTGCATTGGGCAGCTGCCAACCGTCGCCGATCTCTTCTGTAATGGGAAAGCCGTTCTCCGCATACTCAATGGCCGGTTGCAAGACGTCCTTGAACCCCATCGTCCCGAACCGGTCGAGCGCCTCTTGCCAGCCCCACAGGGACCCCGGCACGGTCACGGTCAGGATGCCGCCTGAAGGCATTCCGGAGCCGGGACCCCAATTGGCCGCGTTCCACTGGTACCCGAGCGCATTCAGATGAGCCAGGCTCGCTCCGCTGGGCGCTATGCCGCTGGCGTTGAGCTGATAGATCTTGTGCTCTTTGGCGATGTAGATGATCGCAAACAGGTCGCCGCCGATGCCGACGTTCGCGGGGTAGGTGACATTGAGCGCCGCTGCGGTCGCTACCGCGGCATCGATGGCATTGCCGCCTCGCATCAGAATGCGCGCGCCGGCCATTGCCGCCAGTGGCTGCACGGTTGAGACCATGCCGTGCCGCGCCATCACCTCGGATCGACTCTGCGGCACCCAGCCCTCGGATCGATCGCCTCGGACGGCAGCGCAGGCCGGGGTGGAGGGAGATTCGCTGCACATCCGAACCGGCGGTGAATCGGCCCGTGCGACATTGGCACCGGGCATTACCCCGGCGGCGCCCAACAGCGCCAACGCACAAAACGCGCTCGTAAGACGCTTGCTTGCATTGGATCCGTTCTGCGCCATGGCCGGCTCCTCGGTCAGATGTCTGGTATTAGCTTTCTCCCCAGGGAGCATTCCGATGCCCTCTGTCTCTGGCCAGTATATGGCGATTCGAAACGCGAATGACCTCGCGTTCTTCGCAACATCACTCAACCCATCGGTTCGCGGCCGCAGCGTGTCCCTCTTTGCAGGCACCGCGTCTCCTACGCAACGATCTTTCCTCGCCCTGTCTTGATCATGCCGCGCCGCGTCTTGCTTTCCAGCCGCTTTGCAACCGAAGTTCGGGTCGGCCGCGTCGGGCGACGTTTCTTGGGCAGCACGGCAGCGCTTGCGATCAGCTCGTGCAGCCGGCGCATAGCCTGCGCGCGGTTCTTCTCCAGGCTGCGAAACTCCTGTGCCTTGATGATGACCACGCCGTCCTTGCTGATGCGCTGGTCACCCAGTTTCAAGAGGCGTTCTCGCACCCGTTCCGGCAGGGACGAGGCGGCGATGTCGAACCGCAGATGAACTGCATTGGCTACCTTGTTGACGTTTTGCCCGCCCGCGCCCTGAGCGCGGGTCGCGGTGATCTGCACCTGTTCGGGCGGAACACGCAAGTCGGGGTGCATAGCGCCGAAGCAGCCGTGGAACTGGAACCCTGCGAAAAGCACCGAGCCCGGATGTTCACCGGGCGCAAAGGCGGGTTACTTGCCGCTCTCCCGAGCCACCAGATACAGGACAAGGTCGATGGTCTGCAGAAAACCGCCCGCTGATGTCGGCGTCAGACGATATTTTCCGTTGACGATCAACGTGGGCGTGCCGTCGACCTGATAGTCCCGTATCTGGGCGTCGCAGTGCTTCATTTGTGAATCAACCGTAAACGAGGTGGCGGTGGCCACAAACGCGTCCGCTTTCACGCCGTAGCGGGCGTAGAACTTCGCGACGTCCTCGATGGTGGGCTGCTGCGCGCGCGACAGCAGTCGCCGGGTGGCCTTGTCCATGATGGCAAGGCTGCCGTTGCCCCACACGGCGTCGTACATCGCATCGTGACTTTGTTCGGCGACGCCCAGAATCTGCGCGGCCAGAAAGGCCCGCTGAAATACGGGCCAGTCTTCCGCTGGGTTGAAAGCGGCCGGCAGGTACGCTATTTGGGCGTTGGCCGGCAGCGCGGCTTTGAGCCGGTCTACCGTGGGCTGAAACTGGTTGCACGCCGGACAGGCATAGGAAAACACGTCCAGTACCTCGATCTTTCCCGGCGTTGAGGTAGGTTGGGCCGGCTGCAGGAGAAAGTAATGCGTGCCCTCGACCCACTTGGCAGAGTCCTGGGCGCCGGCGGCCATGCCGCCATATCCGATCAGCGCGATGCAACACACCAAGCTTCTCAACAATCTGGCACCTCGTTCTCGGTCGATCGGCAAACGGCGCGCATCCCCGGCGTGGGCTCGGCAGGCGGCCGCGACCAGCATTATCACCCACGCCTCGGACCAGAAACGATGCAAAATAGCCTTGCATCGGCCGCAACCCATCTGCCAGGAGTCCCGCATGCCGGCGTTTCGAACCCTCCCCGAGGGCGTCCGATCTTGGCCGCGCGCTGCGGCCCTGCTGGCGCTGGCGGGCTTGTGCTCCGGCGCTGGCGCGGCCGACTTCGACCTGTGCGTGCGCGGCACGACGCTGGAGCAGACGCGCACGCTGCGCCTGAGGTTGAGCGTGCAGGGCGCCGACGTCTCCGCCTTCGCCCCGCGCCTGGGCGCCGCGCTGGCCAACCGGCGCATCTGGAAGGGCGCTGCCCGCAAGATCTCGGGCGTGCCATTCGATGCCGACCTGTGCGGCGAAGCAGTTGCCGAGACACGCAGCCTGTCGGTCACGTTGACCGCCGAGCAGGCCCAGGCGCTTCAGGCCGAATCCACGCGCGGAGCCGATTCCGGGATGCTGGAGGCGCTGGAGCGCGTTCTGGGCAACGAGGCCCCATCGAACGTCGCGCCCGCGCCGGCCGTCGAACCGGGGCGCGGCGAGGAGATTCGCGATGCCCAGGGCAGGCTCGTATATCACCTGATGCGCGTCTACTACGCAACCGACCGCAAGGAGGCGGCCGCCGCGCCGCCG
>DATKFJ010000089.1:0-2037 GCA_035511435.1 Acetobacteraceae bacterium
ATCTGCGTCTCCACGGTGTTCTGCAGCGACAGCGCCGGGGTGGTGGAAACGGTGTATTGCACCGGCAGGCGTATACGGAGCGTGCTGCCGATCTTGGCGCCGGTGTTGGCAAACGAGTCGTCATACTGACGATTGATCGAGCCGATGAAGTTGCACTTCTGGTGGAGGATCGCCAGCGCTTTCGCTGTGATCATATTGATGGTGAGGAGCGTGTTTGTTGCGGGCACAATGGCCTCCCATGGCAACGGAATGAGGGAAGGCGCCCGCAGTGAGCAGGCGCCGGTTCAAACCGCTGCAGCAATGAGAAGCCGCGCTGAACAGACGGGGGATGCACGACGCGCGGTGGTTACAGGCTCCGCTACCCTGTCAGGCTGTGCACGACGCGCGGTAGATTAGCCCCCCCGCTGTGGGACGCGCGGTGTTGACCGATCCGCTACCCGGCAGGCACTACTTCTTGCGCTGTGCCTCGCGCTTCTTGCTGTATGCGATGGCGACCGCCTGCTTTACAGGCTTGCCTGCCTTCACCTCGGCCTTGACGTTGGATGAGAACGTCTTGGGCGATGTTCCTGTCTTGAGTGGCATCACCGCCTCTGCTGTCGCTCGAGGTTCTGCCGCATGTAGCGTTCCACGAGCTGGTCGCCCGACGCGGTGTATTCGTTGAACTGTGGCGAGGCGCGCCCGGTCACCGGCCGGATCGGTGCTGGGGCACGGGTCACAGCGGGCGCTGTTGTCCGAGCGTGGCCGTTGTCGCCGGCCTCGATTGTGGCGGCATATTTGCCGAGCGCGATGGCGCGCCCGCGCTCAGTCTCTATACGCGAAATGCGCTGCACCGCGTCCGGATCATTGGCGAGCGCCGCGACCACCCTCACGCCTTCGCCTCCCGGCATCTCGACCAGGAGTCGCGCGAAGCCGGCATCAGCGCCCATTGCGACCAAGTCGTCGCACTTCTCTTTCCAGTCACTGAATTGCTGCTGGCCCTGCGCATGGAAGCCATCGGTTTGCAGCTTGGCGCGCTCTTCCTCGCGGATCTGCATCCGCATCCGCTGCGCAGCCTGCTCCGGCGTGTCGTCCTGCGGCGCCTGCGCGGCCACCTGGCGGCGGTAGAACTCGAGTTCCGCATGCTGTTGCTCCTGTAGGCGTTCTGCGGCGCCAAGGCGGGCGCGCAGGGCTGCGGTGCGGCGGTCTTCCTTCCGCTGCTCATCGGCCTCCCGCGCCGGTCCCGGCTCGTCGGTGTCTGGCGCTGGCTGGTCTGGTGCAGGCGTTGGGGTGGGTTCCGGCTCGGGGGCCGGTGTGGTCTCGGTGGTCTCACTCATGGGAAGTCTCGGTTTGACGGGGTTTGACGGGGTTTGACGGGGTTTCGTGCGGTGGCGCCGATGGCGGCACGTTGTGGGAATACACGGTGGGCATATCCGCTGGGCGCGGTGGAGGCGCCACCGTGCCGTAAGCAATGACGCCATCGGCATAGGGGCCGTCAGGCGGTCCAGGGGGTCGTTCCAGGGTGCCGAAGGTGATGGCGGCGCCGGCCTCGAGTTCGGCGACGCGCGCCCGCAGCCGGCGGATCTCGGCCAACTGCTCCTCGAGCCACGGCTTCGGCACCGACGCGTAATCTGGTCCGCTATAGTGATTGACGCCTTGGGTCGCGCCGCCCTGGGCGAGTTCGTTGGTCGCTCCGTTGTTCATCCGGTGCCGTCCTGCCGGTATGGCGACCCGCCGGGGGGCGCCTGCAGCCAGGGCTGATTGACGGGAATGCCGTAGGCTGCCGCCACGTTGCTATACACCTGCTGCCAGGGCTGCATGGCCTGCTGCTGCGCCTGCATCTGCTGCTGGACCCACTGTTGCTGCGCGGCCTGCTGTTGCTGCCACTGCTGATCCTGCTGGGATGGCTGCTGCGCGCCGCCGGTCCCGCTCTGCGGAGAAGATGCTCCCTGCTGGCTCCACGGCGCATTCAGCGCATTGGGCTGGTTCTGCGCGCCGGGGGACTGCCATGGCTGCTGCAAGCCGCCCATCAGCAGGCCGGTCGGATCGAACGGCTGGCGC
>DATKFJ010000090.1:0-7419 GCA_035511435.1 Acetobacteraceae bacterium
GAAAAGGGCGAGCGGCTGTTCGAGGCGATTTCTGCGGCGTTGGCGGAGAAGCTGTGCAACGCGGAGCTGTGGCAATTGCCGTGGCAATCGGAACGGGCGGAGTAGACGATGAGCTGTCATTGCTAGGAGCCAAGCGACGCGGCAATCTCATGCGTGAATTCCACCAGATTGCGTCGCTTGACTAGCTACGACAGCGAATCGCTCGTGTGGTCAGCATGTGCCTCGCGCTGATAGTGGGGTGCTTGTGCGGCTGGCGGGATGCGTGCACTGACAAGAGGACCTAGGGAGCATTGATGCCTACTGGCAAATGGCAATTCTGGATCGATCGCGGCGGCACGTTCACCGACATCGTCGCACGCGATCCGGACGGGCACCTCTCCACCCATAAGCTTCTGAGCGAAAATCCAGGTCGCTACCACGATGCCGCGATCGCCGGGATCAAGACGGTACTCGGCATCGCGCTCGACGCGCCGATTGCGGCTGGCGTGGTGGACGCGGTGAAGATGGGTACTACCGTTGCCACCAACGCATTGTTGGAGCGCAAGGGCGACCGCACATTGCTGGTGGTGAACCGTGGCTTCGCCGACGCATTGCGCATCGGCAACCAGGCGCGTCCGCGGCTGTTCGATCTGGCGATCACGCTGCCGACGATGCTGTACGAAGACGTGGTGGAAATTGCTGGCCGAGTCGGCGTCGATGGCGAGGAAGTCGAAGCGCTGGACGAACCCGCCGCGCGCACCGCGTTCGCCAATGCGCGTGCTAAGGGCATCGCGGCCTGCGCCATCGTGCTGATCCACGCCTGGAAATATCCCGAGCACGAGCGCCGCCTGGCTGCACTCGCGCGCGACGCCGGCTTCACGCAGGTTTCCGCCAGCCACGCGGTCAGCCCGCTGCTGCGACTGGTTCCGCGCGGTGATACGACGGTGGTGGATGCGTATCTCTCGCCGATCCTGCGCCGCTACGTCGAACACGTGGCGGCAGAACTGCAAGGCGTGCGGCTGTTCTTCATGCAGTCGAACGGCGGATTGGCGGATGCCGCCGCGTTTCACGGCAAGGATGCGATCCTGTCCGGTCCGGCGGGCGGTATCGTCGGTGCGGCGCGCACCGCGGCGATGGCGGGGCTCGATCGTATCATCGGCTTCGACATGGGCGGTACGTCGACCGATGTCGCGCTGTATGCCGGCGGGTTCGAGCGCGCGTTCGAAACCGCGGTCGCCGGTGTGCGGATGCGCGCACCGATGATGGCGATCAACACGGTGGCGGCGGGCGGCGGTTCGATCCTGCATTTCGACGGCACGCGGTTCCGCGTCGGCCCGGATTCCGCCGGCGCTGATCCGGGACCGGCGTGCTACCGCAACGGCGGACCGCTGACGGTGACCGACGCGAATGTCTGCGTTGGCAAGATCCAGCCGCGCCACTTTCCGGCGATTTTTGGTGCAAACGGTGATCAACCGTTGGATGTCGATGTGGTGACCACAAAGTTCGCAGCGCTGGCCCACGAAATTTCGCAGGCCACTGGCCAGCCGCGCACGCCGCATCAGGTGGCCGAAGGGTATTTGCAGATTGCAATCGCCAACATGGCGAATGCGATCAAGCAGGTGTCGGTGCAGAAGGGCCACGACGCGACTCGCTTCGCATTGCAATGCTTTGGTGGGGCGGGTGGTCAGCATGCCTGTCTGGTCGCCGATGCTCTCGGGATGGAAACCGTGTTCATCCATCCCTATGCCGGGGTGCTGTCCGCCTACGGCATGGGGCTTGCCGACCAGACGGTCATGCGCGAACAGGCCGTTGAAATTCCACTCGAAACGCACGCCATGCCGGAGCTTTCGCAACTTGCCGATCGGCTGGCCGATGCAGCAAAGGCGGCGCTCGCCGCGCAAGGCGCGGACCCCGCGGGCATCACTGCACAGCGCAACCTGCATCTGCGCTATGCGGGGACCGAGGCAGCATTGATCGTGCCGTTGCGCAGTGAACAGGAGATCGTCGCCGACTTCACTGCGGCGCATCGTGCGCGCTTCGGCTTTGCCACGCCGGATCGCCAACTGGTGGTGGAAGCGGTGGCAGTCGAAGCGATCTCCCCTGGCGAAAACGTGCAGGAAGCAACGTTGCCCGTGCGCACCGGTGGCGCGCCGGAAACCATCGACGCCATCCAGATGTTCACCGGCAATGCGGACCACACCGCACCGGTGTTCGATCGCACCGCTCTGCTGGCAGGCGATCGCATCGCCGGCCCCGCGCTGATCCGAGAAGCCAACGCAACGACCGTGGTTGAACCGGGCTGGACGGCGGCGATCACCAAACTCGACCACATGACGTTGCATCGCACCGAGCCGCTTGCGACGCGCGTGCCGGCCGGCAGTGCTCGGCCCGACCCAGTGTTGCTCGAGCTGTTCAACAACCTGTTCATGAACGTCGCCGAACAGACTGGTGCTGTGCTGCAGAACACGTCGATGAGTGTCAATATCAAGGAGCGGTTGGATTTCTCGTGCGCCATTTTCGACGCCGAGGGCTTCCTGGTGGCCAATGCACCGCATGTGCCGGTGCATCTTGGCGCCATGGGCGAAAGCGTGCGCACCGTGCTGAACAACCGGCGCACCACGCTGAAGCCTGGCGATGTCGTGGCTCTGAACAATCCATTCAACGGCGGCACACACCTGCCCGATGTCACGGTGATCACGCCGGTGTTTGACGCGAACGGCGAAACGATCCTGTTTTTCGTTGGCAGCCGCGGCCATCACGCCGATATCGGCGGCATCACGCCTGGTTCCACGCCGCCCACGTCGCGAACACTGGAAGAGGAAGGCGTGGTGATCGACGACTTCCTGCTGGTGGACGGCGGGCATTTCCGCGAAGCCGAATTGCGCGCACTGCTGGCCGGCGCGAAATATCCGGCGCGCAGTCCCGATGTGAACGTCGCCGACATCAAGGCGCAGGTGGCGGCGAACGAGAAGGGCGTGCAGGAACTGCAACGCGTGGTGGCGCTGCACGGCTGGCCAACAGTGAGTGCCTACATGCGGCACGTCATGGACAATGCCGAGGAGTCGGTGCGCCGGGTGATCGACCGGTTGGGCAGCGGTGAATTCGAATACACCATGGACAGCGGGCTACCGCTGCGTGTCGCGGTCAGCGTCGATCGTGCCGGTCGTAGCGCCACGGTGGATTTCACCGGTACCGGCAAGCAGAGTCCGGGAAATTTCAACTCGCCGCCCGCGGTGACACGCGCCGCAGTACTGTATGTTTTCCGTACCTTGGTGGCGGACGACATTCCGCTGAACGACGGCTGCCTGAAGCCGCTGAGGCTGATCATTCCGCCGGGCACTTTCCTATCGCCGCAGCCGGGTGCCGCGGTGGTCGCCGGCAATACCGAAGTGTCGCAGGCCACGTGCAACGCGTTGTTCGGTGCGCTGAAGCCGATCGCATGCTCGCAGGCGACGATGAACAACTTCCTGTTCGGCGACGCGCATCGGCAGTACTACGAAACAATCTGCGGCGGCACCGGTGCAGGCCCCGGCTTCCACGGCACATCAGCGATCCACTCGCACATGACCAACACGCGCATGACCGATCCCGAAGTGCTGGAACTACGCTACCCGGTACGGCTGGAGCGCTTTGCCATCCGACGCGGTTCCGGCGGTGGCGGCAAGTGGCATGGCGGCGATGGCGCGATCCGCCGCGTGCGCTTTCTGGAACCGATGACCGCGGTCATCGTTGCGTCACGTCGCAACGTCGCACCATTCGGGCTGGAGGGTGGCGAAGATGGCGCGGTCGGTCGCCAATGGCTGGAACGCGCGGACGGCACGCATGAAGTGCTGACCGGCACTGACAGCGCTGAACTGAAACCAGGCGACGTGTTCGTGATCGAAACGCCAGGCGGCGGCGGCTACGGTACAGCCGCCTGACGTGACCCGCCTGCGCATATCGCTGGTGGCACTGGCGGTGTTTGCCTCACTGGCGCTGCTTGCGATGTGGCAGGTGCCGCAATGGCTCGACTGGACGCGATATCGCGCGAATATCGAGGTGCTCGCCTCCGCTATTCTTGGCCAGTCAGTCATGATTCAGGGACCGATCAGCCTGACGCTGCTGCCACAGCCGGTGCTGACGGCGGCACAGGTGAGTGTTGGAGGCAGCGGTCCCACAGATTTCTCGGTCCAGGTCGATGCGCTGCGGCTGCGCGTGGCGCTGTGGCCGCTGATCGCCGGACGCCTCGATGCGCGGGAACTGGTGCTGCGCGGGCCCAATCTGCGCATCCCGTGGCCGATGGACACCGAGCGGATGCTGCCGCGTCCACCAGACTGGCTCGCGGCATTCGCGGCGCGCATCGAGAACGGCAGGCTGACGGTGGGACGGATTGCCTTTACCAACATCGACGCGACCCTTGTGACGTTGGAAACTGGCGCTCTGTCCGCATCGGGAACAGCGCAATTCGGTGGCCATGCCTGGGATCTCACCGCGCGCCTGACCGAGGCGGGGGCCGATGGCGCGGCCGGGCTGAATGTGACGCTGGATGGTCAAGGCAAGGCCGTCGGCCTCGGCGCCCACTTCAGCGGGCAGTTGCGGGCTAATGGCACTCTGGCCGGCAGCATTGCCGGTCGCGGGCCGAACCTTGCCCTGCTGTTCCCGGCACCACCCGTACCGTTCCGCGCTGACGGGCAGTTGACCGCAGGCGGTGGCCGCGTGGCAATCGATGACCTCGCACTGGAGATCGGCAGTTCGCCGGCCGCCGGTGCGATCGCGCTGCGGGTGTCGCCGCGGCCAGGCCTCGACATCGCGCTGTCTGCCAGCCAGCTGGATCTGGATGCGTGGCTGCCTACGCTGCTTGCCGGCGGCACGAAGGTTGCGGGGATCGACGTGCCGACCCGGCTGGATTTTACCGCGGAGGCTGCCCCACTCAGCGGTGGTACACTGGAACATCTGCATGCCGCATTGGAACTGGCCGGTCAGGTCGTGACCGTGCGCGCGGCGAGCGCGGTACTGCCGGGTAATGGCAGGCTGCAGGTAAGCGGACGTATCGCGAGGGACGGTGCGGCGCATGCCCTCTTCGAGGGTGACGCGAAGCTGGATGCGCCGGCGCTGCGGACGACGTTGCGTTGGTTGGAACGGGCTGCGTCTGGCGTACTGCCGGCCAGCCTCGCGACCGGGCCGCCGGATGCCGTGCTGCAGCGGGCGACGCTGTCGGCCCATGTGGTGGCCGGCGCGGAGCGGATATCGCTGCGCAATCTGTCTGGCAGCGTGGATGATGCAGCGATTGCCGGCAGCTTTAATGTGAAACGGGGCGAACCGCCGTCGATCACCGCCGATCTGACCTTAGATCATATAGCGCTGGATCCCTGGTTGCCGGGGCGGTTGCCTCCGCCGACAGACCTGACGCGACCGGCAAGCGGGTTCGATGCCAATCTGCGCTTGGGAATTCGCGAGGCGACACTGGCCGGATCGATCGTCCGGGGCATAACCGTCGATGCGTCGATGCAGGCAGGCAACCTCGCGCTGCGTCGTATTGAAGGCACCGTGAGTGGGATGCATGTGGTGGCCTCCGGTTCTATCAGCGCGGCCGGTCGACTGAGCGATGGGACGTTGAGCGTGGCGACCCAGGATGCCACCCCTCTGGCGGCATTGTTGCCACCGGCCTGGCGTGGCACGCCTGCGCTTTGGCAAGGGCCCGCTAAACTGGCGGTAAAGGCCGCTGGACCGCCGAACGCACTCTATCTCGGGATCGAGCTGTCGCTGGCGGATGCCAGACTTGACGCGGACCCGACGATCGACCTGCGTTCGGGTGGGTGGAGCGGTACCTTGGTGCTGCGCCATCCCGGCGCACGCAGGTTGCTCGCGACCCTTGGCTTACCTGAACAATTGGGCTTGCCGAACCTTCCGTCCTGGCTGGGCGATGGATCGCTGTCGCTCGCGGCGCATCTCGCCGGTGTCCCCGGCCGGCTCACCGCTGAGAGCTTCGAGTTGACCGCGGCGACGCTGCACGCCAGCGGCAAACTGGTGCTCGATGAGAGCGGCAGCGAGCCGGTCCTGAGCGGAAACGTCATTGCCGACACATTGCCGCTGCCGATGCCCGCCGGGAACTCGCAGGTGCCCCTGCCGATCGGACTGCTGCATGGCTGGCACGGCAACGTGCAGATAGGTGTCGGACAGATTCTCGCCGGATCGGTTCCAGTGGTGCGCGATGCATCAGCGACCATCACGGTGGTGGACGACAAGCTGCGGATTGACCAGCTATCAGGCAAGCTCGGCGGCGGCATGCTGACAGGCAGCTTTGCCTTCGATGTCGCTAGCAAGCCGCCATTCCTTGCCGTGCATGCGCGGCTGGATGGCGCAACCATCACCGGTTCGCTGGCCGACACGCCGTTGGATCTTTTGTCCGGTCGGGCGTCCGGCAGTGCTGACCTCAGCGCCAGCGGCTATAGCCCGGCAACCATCCTCGCGACATTGGGCGGGCGTCTGGCCCTGACGGCAAGCGACGGCACCGTGGAGGGCTTTGATCTGTCGCGCGCGAAACTTGCGGCGGAGAATCCTGACCCGGTGGCGGCGCAGAGTTCGGCCTCCGCGGCGTTAGGAGTGGGGGCAACGGCATTCGATCGGCTGGATATCGCTGCCAATGTGGCGCATGGCAACATGAGCCTGGATGTCGCAGTGGTGCATGCCAGCGCGGGTGATGCGGCGCTGGCCGGAGGGATGGATTTGGTGAACCAGACAATCGACCTAAGGCTCACGCTACGGCCGGCGTTGCCGAACCCGCCGGAGATTGCCATGCGTATGACGGGTCCACTGGATCATCCGGTTCGGACGCCGGAATTGGCCAATTTGTCCCGGTTTGTGGCCGAGCGCGCGCGTTGAGCGGCGAGGCATGGTCATGATGTGATCGGGCTCCAGCAATTCATCACGCAAATGCCGCGGTAGATCGCCAGCAGCATGTGCCGGTCAGCGCGAGGAAGAACACAGCATAGCTGGCACCGTGCCGCCATCCCGCCAGGAACAGTCCTGGTTTGTCGGTTGCGAGTACTACGCCGACCATGCCGATGGCGAACAGTGCGAGGAACAGTCTAGTCGACATGTAAGGAACTGCGACCCGCACGGCATTGCGACCAGAGTGAAGCAATCTCGGGCGAGTTGGGCACTGCGATCAAGATCGCCACGTCGCTCCGGTCCTCGCAGTGACAGGAAAGCGGCATTCACCCGATTCATGGGGAGAAACTCCGTCACTGCGTCCCCGTCTGGACATGGCTTTGGTGGACGCGTAACGCTCGCCGCATACACTTGCCAATAGGGATCGCCATGCTGTTCGAATTCGACAAGACACCGAACGAGAATATCTACAAGCTGCTGGTTTCCACGGTGGTGCCGCGCCCTATCGCGTGGGTCACTACGCAGGACATCGACGGAACGCTGAACGCCGCGCCGTTCTCGTTCTTCAAT
>DATKFJ010000091.1:0-16245 GCA_035511435.1 Acetobacteraceae bacterium
TGGTCGCGGCCTCTGCGGCCAAAACTCCGTTCACCGGCCGCGTGGCTTCAGGTGGATGGCTGCTCGTGTCTTGTCGCGGAAGCTGTGGTGCGGCCGGTTGTGTGGTTTGGGCGGCGCCGTGATCCCAGATGTCGATCACGACATGGTCGCCGAGCCGCCAGTCACGCAGCGATGTGCCCGGCGCCACGGTGAGTTCGGCCTGGCTGGCACCACCAGTGATACCAAGTACATTATGCGGGACGCCGGCTGCCGAACCGATCGTCATGTCGCCAGTGAACCGAACCACGACTTGCTGGCCCTGTTGCGTGATCTGATAGTCGGTCCGTGTCGGCAGATCGAACACCACGCGTCCGTAGCCGTCATGGCTGCCGACCCGCACCGGCACTGGCGGCCCGGAATCTGCCAGAACGCTCGCAAATGGCAGCCACGATAGTACTGTCGCCACCAACCAAACCCTGGTGCGCCGACCGCGGTGGCCCCGGTCACCGCTCAAGCGAGACCATCGCTTGCGTGGAGGTGATGTGAAAACTGCGACGGCCGCGCGGTCATTCGAAACTGGCCAATAGCCGGTCGATATCGGACTGATCCATTGCAACGGCCGGACGCTGCGGACCGTTCAGCAGTACGACCTCCGCCGGGCCGTCCGCCTGCACCACTTCCATCACGTCTTCGCCGTTGCCGAACGTGGCGACGATCTGGGCAACCTTGAGCTCGATCGTCTTCAAGGTCGCGATCACCTTGGTGATCCGTTGGCCGGTGATGTCCTGAAAGCTGCACGCTTCGTAAATCTGCGCGGTGGCAACTCGCAGCTTCGCTGCCGGCTCGTCGCTCAGGCTGGCCGCCACGGCATCCAAGGTTTCGCAACTCGTCAGAATCGCGTTTGTGGCCTTCGCGGTATGCTCGACGATGGCGTCCAACTCGTCGGTAGCGAAGGGAATGTGATTGTCGGTGATGTCGTCGACCCGCAACGCCGCCAGCTCGGCCTTGGCGCATGAAATGGTACGGCCCAGCGCTGCCACCTCGGCCAACAGCGAGGTTTCCTGAGCCGAAAGATCGCCGCTCATGGTCGCCGGCATGGTCTTCACTACATCGGCGATCATCCTCCGGCTCGCCCCGGGCGGGCACGAATCGCTGCCAGCCGCTCGGTCAGCGCGTCTCCGGGATGCTCAGTCATGGCCCAGCACCTTCTCGATCTTGTCGCGCAGCGTCTCGGCGTTGAACGGTTTGACGATGTAGTTGGAAACGCCGGCCTGCTTCGCGGCCACCACATTTTCCGCCTTGCTCTCGGCTGTAATCATGATGAACGGCGTCGCTTTCAGCCTGGCGTCGGCCCGCACTTCCTGCAGCAATTGCAGGCCCGTCATCGGCACCATGTTCCAGTCGCTGATAATCAGGCCGAAACTGCCGCCACGCAGCTTGGCCAGCGCCTCCGTGCCGTCAGAGGCTTCCTCGACGTTATTGAACTCGATCTGCTTCAGCAGATTGCGGATGATCCGCAGCATCGTCTTGTAATCGTCGACGATCAGGACGTTCATGGATCTGTCGAAAGGCATCGTCGTTCAGTCCCTTATATCTGTGACGGGTAGCCAACCGGTCAGCCGCCGGCCGTGCCACCCGGGTCGTCGCGCTTCGTGCGCATCTGGGCGAGCTTCGCGGTGAGGTCCCGCGCCTTGTCAGGCTGCATGGCGGCGAGCACCGGCGCAGCCTTCGCCTCCTTCATGCGATCAACCACCTGCAACAACACCGGCATCTCGAGATCATTGAAGATCGTCGCCGCGTCTCGGGGTCTCATTGCTTCGTAGACCTTGACAAGGCCCTGCCAGCTCGCGTCCTCGTGGTCCTTCCGGGCCGCCTCCAGCGCTTCCAGCTTGTTCTGCAAAGCCTGCAGTTCCGTCACCCGGGCAGAGACCTTCTGTTCCGCTGCCATCAGCATCGATTCGCGCGCGCCGAGCGTCGCCTCGCGTGTATCCAGTTCCTGCCGACGCTGGCGCAATTCCAGCAGCACGGTGCGTTCGGCATCCGCGACAGGCGCCGTGACGGCGCCCTCGGACGGTTTGGCCGCGGCAGGCTGTGATGGACCGGCGGAGAGCGCAGGCTGATGTATCGCCGGTACAGCCTGAACAGCGCTGGCCGTCTGCGTGGCCGCATCGGCTGACCCAGTGGCGGCGCGCACCAGTTCCGACGACTTGACCGCAAGCAGCCCGGCAAGCGCGACTATCGTAATCGGCAGCAGCCGTGGTGGGCGAAGGCGTGGCATCATCGGGCCATCCTCAGCGCCTTCAGCAGATCGCGTTCCGCCTGGCTGCGCACACGCGGCTCGGCTGGGATCGCATCATTGACGACGGCTAGCCGGGGCGCATCCACGGCGAGCGGTCTGCCGGCGCGCACCAGCACATCGATGCGATCGGCCAATCGATCGCCGCGTTCGATCAACAGCGATAGGTCATCCTTCAGCGACATGGCCGCGTCGACCCGGCGGGCGATCTGCTGCCCGGCGCCATCGGCGGCACTGCGCAGCCGTTCGATGCCAAGCTCCGCCTGGCGCGTGCTGGCATTGAAGCCGACGACCAGCTCCTGCAATGCCACACGATCGCGCTTCAAGACGCCAAGCGCGCGTTCCAGCCGCACGGCATGGAACAAGGTTGCGGCGAGCAGAAAGACCAGGACGACTTCGAGAATCCATTCCATGGAGCGCATTCTCGCGGGTGAGTATTAGCAATCTGCCAACGTCGGACAGGTTGGGTCCGATTTCGAAATTATCGCTAGGTTTGTTGCAGCCGCAGCACTTCGCGTTCGATACGCACGGCGATGCGGCTCTTGCGGCGCCCAACGCGGCCTTCGAACAGCGCAACCGTGCCACACCGCACCAGCACCGGCGCTCCAAGCGCGGTATTCAGCACGATGCGGCTGCCGGGTTGCAGTGCCATCACGTCGGACAGCCGCATCATCTGCTCGTCCAGCACCACGTCCAGCTCCACTTCGGTATTCCACAGCTCTTCCGCGAGATGGGTTTCCCAGATCGAATCGCGGCCAAACTTTTCGCCCATGAATTGCTGCAGCAGCAATTCGCGCACCGGCTCGAGCGTTGCATACGGCAGCAGGAGTTCCATCCGCCCACCGCGATCTTCCATGTCAATCCGCAGCCGCGCCAGTACCGCGGCGTTCGACAGCCGACTGATAGTGGCGAAGCGCGGATTCACCTCCAGCCGTTCGAAGCGGAACGTGACGGGACAAAGAGGATCGAAACTCGCGGAAAGATCTGCCAGCACCACCTGGATGAGCCGCTCGACCAAGGTGCGCTCGATCGTGGTGTATGGGCGTCCTTCGATGCGCATCGCCGCGGTGCCGCGCCGCCCGCCAAGCAGCACGTCCACGATCGAATAAATCATGGCGGAATCCACGACCATCAGTCCGTAATTGTCCCACTCGTCCGCCTTGAACACGGCGAGCATCGCCGGCAGTGGGATCGAATTCAGGTAGTCGCCGAAGCGCAACGACAAAATGTTGTCGATGCCGACCTCCACGTTGTCGGAGGTGAAGTTGCGCAATGAGGTCGACATGATGCGTACCAGCCGATCGAAGACAATCTCCAGCATCGGCAGACGCTCGTATGAAACGAGGCCGGAGCTGATGATCTTCTGCATCCCGGTGCGGTTCTCGCCGCCGGCCGGCCCTTCGTCGAAGCCAAGCAGGCTGTCGATCTCCGCCTGGTTAAGTACGCGCGCGGGCTGGTCCGCCGCTGCTTCACCACCTTCGTTCTCGGCGGCCCACCCGGCGGCCATTTCTTCTTCGGTCTGCGGCTTCGCTTCAGGTGCGTCGCTCATTGGATCAACAGCTGGGTGAACAGCACGTCGGAAATACGCGCGGGTGCTACCGCCAGGTCGGCACGGGCGATCAGTTCCTCGCGCAGGCGATAAGTACCGGCGGAGCCGCGCAGCTCCTCGGGACGCATTTCGCGCAGATAGGTCTGGAACAGGTCCAGCAGCCGCGGCATGGCAGCCTTCACCCTCTCCACGTCATCCTGCTTCGTCAGTTCGAGACGAGCTTGCAGCTTCACATAGCTCGGGTGATGTGGATTGCTGTTCAGATTGGCGACCATCTCGGGCAGATCGAAATACACCGCTATCTGCGGTTTGCTGGAGTCGGCTATCGGCTCGGCGTGATGCATGCCGAGCAGACGTGGCACGACGCCGGTGAACCAAAGAGCCGCGATGATTCCCACCAGGGCAACCGGTATTGCGAGCATGATCAGCTTGCGCTTACCGCCGGACCTCGCGGTTTCCGACGGCTCAGGCGCGACATCTATCGTCTCCGGTTCCGCCACTGCCGCGGCCTTTGCCACTCAATGCTCCTATGCATGCGCCTGTCTGAAGGTACGCAGCGTGACAGCGAGGCATTAAGGAAGCCTTGCGGCTGGAATTCCCCGGCAGAAGTAGCCGCGTGCGGCAATCGGTGCCGGGCCGGTCCGTCATAGCTGGCCAAAACGACCGATGTCCTTCCCCCTCCCTATGCCGGAGGCGGCCCCCCTCCCTATGCCGGAGGCGGCAGGGGGAAGTGCCGCACATCAGTCATAGTAGTGGCATCGGGCCCCATCCCCAGCCCCTTCCGCGTGGCGAGTGGGACGACATTGTACCGGTGGCACGGCTCTTGCGACCGTAACGGCAAACCCTCCACGGATCGCATCGAATGGACATCGTCGGCAGCATCGCCAACTCCCGCCTGGTCGCACAGCAACGCGCGCTGGACGTCATCGCGGACAACATCGCCAACGCCAACACGCCTGGCTTCAAAGCCGAGAGGTTGCTGTTCAACGACTGGCTCAGCCGACAGAACGGCACCGCGGCGGGGCAGGGTGGCAACACGATCGCCTATACGCAGGACCGCGCGACATGGCGCGACCAGCATCCCGGCACGTTGACCCACACCGGCAATCCGTTCGATCTCGCCATCACCGGCAACGGATACTTCACCGTCAACACGCCACGTGGCCCTCGCCTGACACGCGACGGTCGCTTTGGCCTGATGCCCGACGGCACCGTGGCGGACAGCAGCGGGGACGCGTTGCTCGATACCGCAGGCAAGCCGGTCCTGCTGTCGCCCACCGACACGCAGATCAGCATCGCCGGTGACGGCACGCTCTCCAGCGAGAACGGCCAGCTTGCCAAAGTCGGCGTGGTTAGCGTGGCCGACCCGATGCAGATGGCCGCGGAAGGCAACACGCTGTTCCGCGCCACTGCATCCACCGCAGCGGTCGCCTCGCCTGCCCTGGTGCAGGGGGCGATCGAGGATTCCAACGTCCAGCCCGTGCTCGAGACGACGCGCATGATGGATAACCTGCGGCAATTCCAGTTCATGACCCAGTTCATCCAGGCCGAGTCCGACCGGCAACAGTCGGCGATCGACAAGCTGCTGCCACAGGGCAGCTAGCCAGCACCTGACATCCAGCGCCTGATATAAGGGAAACAGACAAATGCGTTCACTCGATATCGCCGGCACCGGGATGCAGGCCCAGCAGACCAACGTGGAGGTGATCTCCAACAATATCGCCAACATGTCCACGACGGGCTTCAAGCGAGCCCGGGCTGAGTTCCAGGATCTGATCTACCAGAACCTCCGTCGTGTCGGTTCCAACAGCTCGGATAACGGCACCATCGTGCCGTCGGGTGCGCAGGTCGGGCTGGGTGTGCGAACCGCTGCGATCTATCGCATCAACGAGCAGGGCAACCTGCAGCAAACGTCCAACACCCTCGACATGGCAATCCAGGGCAACGGCTACTTTCAGGTCACGCTGCCGTCGGGCGAAACCGCCTATACGCGTGATGGCACATTCGGCCTGGGAGCCGATGGCACGATCGTCACCGCCGACGGGTACACCGTACAGCCCGGCATTGTGATACCGAGCAGCGCAACGGGCGTGACAGTGAATGCGTCGGGCCAGGTCCAGATCACGGTGAGTGGGCAGACCGCCCCGCAGACCGTGGGTCAGTTCTCGCTTGCGGCGTTTCCGAACGAAGCGGGGCTGGAAGCGCAAGGCCAGAATCTGTTGATACAGACTGCCGCCTCCGGTCAGCCGGTGACCGGTAATCCGGGAACACCAGGGTTTGGCCAGGTGATGGAGGGCTTCATCGAGACCTCCAACGTGAACGTCGTCACCGAGATCACCAACCTGATCACCGCCCAGCGCGCCTACGAGATGAACAGCAAGGTGATCACGACCAGCGATGACATGCTTTCAACTCTGACCAACCTCCGGTGATCGTAATGTCGTCCCTTCGTTCTGAGCTCAGTCTCGTCATTCTGGCGCTCTGCATCGGCAGCGCGAACGCCGAGACAGCGGCGTTGCGCAATATGACCACGCTGCATGCATCTGTTGTGCGGCTGTCCGATCTGTTCGAAAATGCCGGCGCGAATTCCGATCGCGTGCTGGGTCCTGGCCCGGGAGCCGGTGGCCGTATCGTGGTCGAGGCGCCGCAATTGAAAGCGATCGCGCAGCAGTTCGGCGTCGACTGGCGCCCCGCCTCGTTGTCTGATCGCGCAGTACTGGATCGGCCTGGACGCACGATGCGCCGCGAAGACGTGCTGGACGCGGTGAAAAGCGCGCTCCTTGCGGCCGGCGCCTCCGCCGATTGCGATATCGAGTTGTCCGACTTCACCCCACCGCTTGTGCCGATCGAGGCAGAAACGCGAGCGGTGGTGTCCGACATGGATTACGACGCCAATGCCGGCCATTTCGCTGCCGTCTTGTCAATCACCGGCGAGGCGATGGACCCGATCAATCTGCGCCTGGTCGGCCGGGTGGACGACACGATCGAGTTGCCGGTCGCCACCACGCGGCTGCTCGCCGGCAGCGTCGTGCATGCCGAAGATGCCCATATCGCGCGAGTGCACACCACGTCGGTCCGCGGCGAGGCTGCGCATCGGCTCGGCGATGCAATCGGTATGCAGTTGAAGCAACCACTTGCCGCCGGCCAGCCGTTCGCGCTCAGCGAACTGATGAAGCCCGCGATGGTGCAGAAGGGCGCCGACGTCCTGATTGAACTCAACAGCCCCGGCATTACGCTGACTGCGCAGGGTCAGGCATTGGAATCCGGTGCTATCGGCGAGCACATACGGGTGCTCAATCCAACCTCGCGCGCAGTGATCGCGGCCGAAGTGATCGGACCTAGCCGTGTGCGCGCCGCGCCAAATGCACTGCCGATCCGGGAAGTGAGCGCGCGATGAACGCCGTTCTGCGGTTGCTCGCGCCCGGGCTGGCCTGCCTGCTGCTGGGTGGATGCGGTTCGCTGACCCGACTGTCGGAAGTTGGCCGCGCGCCAGCGATGACGCCGACCTCCGATCCGACCAAGGACCCGACCTGGCGACCGGTCACCATGCCGATGCCGGCGCGGGAGGTGACGCCAAACGAGGTGAATTCGCTATGGCGCAACGGTTCGCGTGCTTTCTTCAAGGATCAGCGTGCGGCACAGGTCGGCGACATCATCACCATCCTGGTCAGCATGAACGACACCGCCAACTTGCAGAATGCCACTACTACCGCGCGCACCAGCAGTGAGAGCGGAGGCATGGCGAACTTCTTCGGCATGCAGACGCTGCTGCCAAAAACAATCGCCGATCCAGCGAAGCTGCTGGCTGTGAACAGCGCAAGCGCCAATGCCGGTACCGGGCAGATCCAGCGCAGCGAGGCGGCGACGGTGCGCGTCGCCGGCATCGTCACCCAGGTGCTGCCGAACGGCAATCTGGTGATCTCGGCGCGGCAGGAATTCCGCGTGAACAACGAGCTGCGCGAGCTTCAGGTGACCGGCGTGATTCGTCCGCAGGATATCGCCAGCGACAACACCGTGCTGCACGATCGCATGGCCGAGGCACGCATCACATACGGTGGGCGCGGCGAGATGACCGAGGTGCAGCATACGCGTTGGGGCCAGCAGCTTATGGACATCCTGTTGCCGTGGTAGGGCGATCCAAAGTCATCGCGAGCAGCGCGGCGACGCGTCAATCTCGTGCCATGCAGGCATGGCGATTGACACTGCCGTCGTCTGAACGTTGCCCGCGGCCGCCGACCATGCTCAGCCAGCGATTGCGAAGTTCGTGCGGCGTCAATCGTCGAGCCGGAACCGCACCGGCACGTCTGCTTCCGCGGGAACCGGTCGGCCCGCCTGCATGGCCGGGACGAAGCGCCACTCGCGTATGGCGGTCAGCGCGGCCGAATCGAGGCTTGGATGGCCGCTGGTCTGCACGACTGCCACCTCGATCGGGCTGCCATCCGCGGAGACGTTGACGCGCAGCAGCACACGCCCCTGTTCGCCGCGTTCACGCGCCAGTCGCGGATAGGCCGGGGCTCTGTTCGTGTCCATCCCGGCGACCGGTCTTGGCGGAATGATCGCCGCGGTTGCGCCGACGCCGATTGCGCCGGCGGTCGTCGATCGTGCCTCGGCCTGTGCCGGTGCGGTGGGCTGCGGCGGTGTGGCGGGTTGCGCCGCGGGCGGAATGGACGGCCGCGCCGCGACGACACGCATGGGTGGCGGCGCGTGCACCACAGGCGCAGGCCGTGCGGGGGCCACCGGAGGCTTGCTGACCGTTTCAGGCACTGTCGGGGGAAGCGGCGGAAGTGGCAGGGCGGCCGAAGACGGTTCGGCCACCGCCACCGGTGGCGGCGGAGGTAGCGGCGAAACAGGTTCGTCCGTTGGCATCAGCCGAGGGCTCGCAGCCGTTTCAGCGGGGGCCACCGCATCGCGATCCGGCGGCGTCGCAACCATCACATTCGCCGCAGCCGGCGAGGCGGCAGGTGCGGGCACAAACACCAACTGGACGCCCGTGATCTCGGTCGCGGCATCATGCATGCGGCTGTGTACCAGCAGCGTCACCAGGACCAATACCGTGGCATGCGCCAGCACGGACAGCGTGATCGTCGGTTTTGGCACGGCCCGAGGCGCCTGATAAACGCCCGCGAGCCGTTCAGCCACCATTTGGCCCGTGACAGGTTGCCCGATCGGATGCACGGGGAGCCAGGCACGGTCGCCGCCCATCGCATATCGCCACCCGCGGGTCCGGTCAGCCGCGTGGTCCAAAAATATGTGTGACAGCATGCCCATCAGTCAGCGCGCCGAGGTCCCGCCGTCCTGCCGGCGCTCACGTCACGCGAGGTCGGCAGGCGGCCGGTTCCCGGCTGTTCGTCGCCGCGGCGCGGCGGTCCACCGTCTGGTCGCGGCGATGCGTCATGCGGGGCGAACTGGTCATGGCCTATACTCCCTGTGCGGTTGCAGCAAAGCCGCGACCGTCGTTGATCTGTTGGGACACCGCGCGGCGTCCGCTTCGATTGCACCTCGTGGCAGTTCGTCCCGTCCGCGCGGTGAACCGCCAAAGGCGCGAAGAAGCATTATGGGTAAACCGCTTCGCGACGCGAGTAAATTTCCGGGCGGCCCGTGGCGGCGGTGAGCGGTCGGCCAGTTCCGGTCGTCACGCAGCGTCGGCGGTTCCGGTTCAGCCTTTCGTCACGCGGCAAATCGTACCCCGCCGGCGCCGATTCCAGCAGCGCCAGACGGCTGCCAGCCGTTAGCTGCGCGCATATTCTTGCGGCGAGCACGAAGCGCAGAACCGCCAGTACCGAGGCGCCGTTGGCCTTTGCGGTGCTGACTGTGGAGCGGAATGCAGCATAGGTTTCGGCGGCCCATTCGCAGCGGAATCCGTTGGTTACCAAGCGGAAGATCACGCTGGGACGGAGATGTCGCTCGGAGACGTTGTTGGATAGCGCACATCGCGATTGGTGATGAACACGAACAGATGCTCCAGGCTGGCGACGCTGTGTTCAATCGGCGGCAATATGCGCGCGGCGCCGACCGCTTGATCCGGTTATACCTGCGGTAACCAGGAGATCAGCCTGCGCGCGATGGATGGACAAGCACTGCCGTCGACCACAATGTTGACGGCACACCAACCACGCGGCAGGAACTCCCTATGGCCGACCCTTCCACCGAGATCACTCCGGAGTTCCAGCGCGGTTGGGATGCCGCGATCCTCGCCGCAAGCCAATGGCACGCGTCGCAGGCAAAGAAGACGTTGATCCAGGCGAGACGAAGCAGGTTTCCAAAGACTCTGGAGCGGGAGGCAGAGGTCCACCAAAGCTCAGCCGAGATGATCGCCAGGCTAAGCCCGGACGACGTCTGACCACAGCGGGCAAACGGGCCTGGTCGATGTCGACAAATGACGTGACACCGTGGTGGCCTTGTTCGACAGCACCACCTTTCACCAAGTCCCGGTGAGGGTGACCATCACGTCGCGGCATACCACTCGGATCGCTCAACGCGCCGACGTGACGCAGCGAAGGGCAGGACTCCGCAGGGTGAATGCGGAACCCAATTCAGTGATCGACGGCAAGCTCGATCACGGGAGAGCCGGGCAATGCAGACACCTGCAGCGCAGAGAGTTGCTTGATCAGGGCGGGAACTTCTCTCGCAGGCACCGGCTTGCTGAACAGGTAGCCCTGTAGCTCCGTGCATCCCGCTGTCGCCAGGAATTCAAGCTGCTCCTCGGTTTCGACGCCTTCCGCGGTGATGTTCATCCGCGAGCTGCTGCCAAGACTGATGATGGCGCGCACAATGGCAGTACGTTCGTCACGCGCGTGCAAATCACTGGCGAACGAACGGTCGATTTTTATCGTGTCGAATGGGAAACCGCGTAGATACGACAGCGACGAACAGCCGGTGCCGAAATCGTCCATCGCGACGCGCATGCCAAGCGTGCGGAACGAGTGCAGGGCCGCCATCGTTTCGCGGTCGTTCTGCAACAACGCCGACTCGGTAATCTCCAACTCCAGCTGCTCCGGCCCGACACCTAATGCGCGCATCTGGTCGTCGGACGCGCGGGCACCGACAATCGCGAATTCTACGTCGACGAGACTGACGGGATGAAGTGCCTGCCCCGGCTCGCACTATCGTCACCGGTCTCCGACAGTGTCAAGGCGTTCGCAACCGGCGCGCCAGCCACTGCAACAAAACCGCAAGGCAATATTCGTTGAATTCTCCGCCTGCTGTCACAGTTCACGGGGTAATCTGAGCCGTCCGCACAATGATCGCACATGGGGAACAGTTCATGCATCGTATCGCGTTTGGCCTTCTGGCCACCACTGCCCTTACTACGTCGGTGCTCGCTGCACCGATCCAGACGGTCTTCGTCATTGGGATGGAGAACCACGACCTCACACAGCCGAGCAGCTTGACCTCGCCCCAGCAGATTCTCGGCAACCCCGCCGCGCCCTATCTGAACAGCCTGATGACGCCGGGGAACCCGAACGCCCTCAACACGTCGTATGCGACGAACATGACCAACGTTGCGCCAGGCATTCATCCGTCCGAGCCGAATTACATCTGGGAAAACGGCGGCTCGAACTTCGGTGTGGCATCCGATGACGACCCGTCGGCCGCCGCCGGTAACATCATCTCTTCGCCCAGTGCGACGGGGTTGATGACGAAGAAGGGTGTGACCTGGAGCTCGTATCAGGAAGACGTGCAGTTTTCCGCAACCGGCGGAACGACAAGCGCATCTGGGACGAGCGCCAGCTCCACAAACCAGTTCAACGGCAGCCATCAGTTCAATTATGCCGTCAAGCATAATCCGATGGCGTTCTTCACCGACAGCAACACCAACCCAAGCGCCTTCAAGACGTTTTCGCAACTCCAGACCGATCTCACGAACAACACCTACTCGCAATACAACTGGATCACGCCTGACCAGTTCAACGACATGCACAGCCCGTTGACCGGCGGGTTCACCTACCACGGAGTAAGCTACACGGGGGATCAGGCAGCCGTCGCTGCGGGCGACAACTTCCTGTCGCAGATGGTCCCTGAGATCGAAAATACCAAGGCTTTCCAGAACGGCACGGGCATGATCGAAATCTGGTTCGATGAAAGTGAGGGCGGCGACACATCGGCGTTCACCATCCCGGAAGTCATCATCTCCAAGGATGCAATCGGTAATGCGTTCGACGTCACGGAGACGCTGACGCATAGCGCCGATCTGTTGACGCAAGAGGAAATCTTTCAACTGGGCCAATGCCTTGGCGCATCGTGCGATTCGCCTGACCTGTCGGCATTCTTTAAACCCGGCAGCATTCCGGACAGCGTGCCGGAGCCGGCCAGTCTGACCCTGTTGGCCGCAGGCGTACTGGGTACCACTCTGGTCCGCCGCCGTCGCCGCCGCGGCTGACCTGCCCACAGCGGAGAGCGCGCCGGAGCAACGGCACGCTCTCCGCTACCACGTCCTGCCATGTGGCCAGCCGGCATACGCCATGTCCGCTTGAGAAGAACTTGGGACGTGCCGCGCACCAATGCCGGCGAACGGTCCAGGGGCCGGCCATGACCCACATCCGGCTCGCCACGGCATGAAGGATTGAAATCGGCATTTTGTCGATCACACCGCTGCGGATCGCATCGATGAGTGCCGCCTCACCGGGCCTCCGATCCTGACCCTTTGTCACCGATGTCGGACACCCGCCAAACCACATGCCGATGCAGTGGACCATGCCGACCGGGAAGCAGGCGGCGTCAGGGGGGCAAGACCTATCGGGCATGGCTCCGTGCGGCTATTGTCAGGCACCGAACCCAAAGGAGGGGAGAATGCGATACATCATTTTAACAGCGGCGTTTGTTGTCCTGGCACCCGTCACTTACGCGCAGACGAGTACAGGAAACACCGGCGGCATGAACAACCCCAATCGCACCAACATGCCGTCCAATGCTGCAACGACTGGCCAGCGCGGACCCGAGAATTGCGGCACGCCAGACGAACCCAAGTCGTGCCCACCGATGCCGCGCCACCCGCTGCCGTACTATCCCGCGAACAAACAGTAACCCGGCGCCACCTTGAACACTCCCGCCTGGCGGGGGAAAGTCGGATGGAGCTTCGCCTTCGGTTGCGGCCTCGACGACAAACAATAGGCCGCGTGGTGGCCGAGATGCTGCCCAGCACGGTCGCCCACGTTCTGGCCGTTCACGGGCGAGGCTTCAACCGGACTACAGGACCAGGGATGATCCCGGTTCTTTTGTTATGCAGATGAGGCAGGTCCCCTGGCCAAGGGCGAAATTGCCGTGCCATCCCTCACAGAAGGCACGATGGCAGATGGTGCAGAAACGCTTGGTTTGTGTCCGACGCCGGAATACGCCTTCGCATATCCAGCAATTTGCCCACTCATCTTGTTCGATGAGGGTTTGACCAACGTCGGTCGAATCAGACTCGGTGGCAGGCTTCGGTTCGTCGCTCATTTGATCTGCTCCGGAGTACCATGGATAAACGGGCGACTTCTGCGCACAGTTCTTTGGCCGATGTGCGCGGTGCGCTCATAGCTCCGACCGTTTCGAGAGGTTGGCATCCCGATGGTCTGCTGGGCAGTCCGTCAGTCAATCGACGGATGACGTGCGGCGCGACTGGTCAGGGTCCAATGTTGGCGATCGAGCCTTACCACCCCCCGAACCATACTCCGACGCCGTGGACTACGCCGACCGGGAAGAATGTGGCGTCAGCGATCAGCAGTGGTCGCAGGCCATTGGTGGCACAGAACACGATTGATGTCAGCCATGCCGAATAACTGAGCAGACCGCTGACCGCGATCACCGCCGCCGTGCTCATGTCCATTGGTGCGGTTCTGCGCCACATCGTTAGCTGGCCTCCTTGATCGGGGAGCAAACATAGCCGATCAGTGGACAAGAATGCCAAATAATCCCAGCAGCGTCACCACGACAATCAGCCAGAACACAGTGGACAGGACCCAGCCCACGAGCCGAGCGAGCACTGGGAATACCAAGCAGAGCAGAAGGATGACGAGCAGAAGGTGCATCGCGGCGATGACGTCATAGGCGCTTCACGGAGGGCCGTGGAGTCCGTTCAACGGGCGTGTCAGCCGAGCGGTCTGCGAACTGAGGAAGGCATCGTCCGATGGGAACAGCGGCGGCTGATCCCAAAGGGACCCGATCTCGACACCTACCGTGTCAAAGCACCGGTCTCCAGTCACAATTTCCCTCCAGTTGGTGAAAGACGTCCCGGATCGCCTTAATCGTTCGGCATCTGCAATAGCAAGACAGCACACCACATCGGTCAGCATGTTGCTATGCGTCGTGCGCAGCGGTCGTGCGGATCGAACGCCCGCTCTCCAGCCGGGCGTTGCAGCGGGGGGCGTTGGATGGCAGACAGCCGAGTATGCGAATTCGTTGGCGACGACTGCTTGCAAAGTCCTGGGTTGTGTCGCGTTGGCACTATCGGCGGCACGGTCTCGTGCTGGGTGGGCGGCCATCGGACGAAATCTGGTACTTCGCATACGGTTCCAACATGGATGAAGGAACATTTATCGGACGACGTGGCATCACGCCACTCGACCGCCGGGTTGGTCGTATCATCGGCTATCGGTTGCGCTTCAATCTTGAAGGCCGACCGAAGGGCAAGGCCGCGCCAGCCAACATATGTCCCGACGCGGATCAGGAAGTGTGGGGTGTCCTGTACAAGATCACACGTCGAGACCTGCTTCGGCTGGACTCGACTGAAGGCGTGCCGGGTCACGGTTATCGGCCGATGTGGCTGAACGCGACCGACATGGACGGTAGTTCAGTGGAAGCAGTCACTTACGTCGCCACGGGCAAGAAGCTCGATGGCAGGCCGTCGTTCCGCTACATCTCCCTTTTGAGGAAAGGCGCGAGATTCCATGGACTACCCGATCACTGGTTACAACTACTGGACAGCGTGAAACACGCTGACTGAACGCGTCTGGGTGACGGCCATGGGTCGAGACGAAGGCTGCCGCATCGATACGGCATGCCGACGCGATGCCTGGGCGATTTCAATCCGTCATCGATGCGCTGCTCCGCGGCATGGCGCGCTGCCGACCCGACCCGATTGGCGCATGTTTACAAAATGCGCATTCAAGTGCCAAATCCGCTGCCTCCAGACACAGCAACGAGGCAAATGTCATGGTCAAAATCCATTACAGAGTCGTCGCGCACGACGGGGGCTGGGCATATAAGCTCAACGAAGTCTTCTCGGAGCCTTTTCCCAGCAAGGCCGCAGCCCTGGCCGCTGCCAAGCAAGTCGCATCCGAACAGCACGTCCCCGGCGACACTACCCACATCGAATATGAAGATGAATTCGGCAGGTGGCATACTGAATTGTCTGATGGGACTGACCGACCGGATGCCGATGTGGTGGCCTGACGGGGATTGGGGGCAACCAACAAGCAACAGATGGGGCACAATGGTGATCGATGTCAGCGGCGATCACCATTGCCCCCTGAGCAGCGTTGCCGGCGTATGGGCCGACCGACGTACTCTCAACTAATGCGGACACCACACGGAAATACGAAAGCGAGAAGGGGTGCAGGCCCGGCAACGCGTGCCAAAAGAAAGCCGGGCGCGAGAACTGCGAGAACTTCGCGGGCGCTGAAGTCAAAGCGAGGTGGGATGTGGAAAGCCGTGCTCGGAGCATTTCTGCTCGGTGCCGTCATCGGTGTATTTCAGACGGAACACCCTTGGCGCGGCGCGAACATCTTTGCGAACGCAAAACTGGTGCTCGGATACGCCCTCGGCGTAGCTATCCTCATGGCCATCGTCTGGTCACTGACCGCGATTCGCAAGTCGGTGGCGGCGCTGATTTGGCGGAAGCATTCTTAGAAGATGGCTGCATGCGCGTCATGCGTAATGGATCCATCGCCAGTAGTTGCGGATTTCCCCAGCTTGCGGTTGACCGTCTCGGAGTTCATACCATCGCGGTTCGCTCGCTTGAGCAGTGTAGCCACGACGCCAAATGCCGTCGTACGCCATCTTGTCGCGCTCACCACCTATCTCGGCCACGCTCTCATCACCGACACCGATTGGTATTTGCAGGCCCCCCCATCCTGATCGCCCAGATCGATACACTCCGCATAATTCCGCATGTCGGTGATCCCGCTGGCCAGGTAGACACGGGCGCTCGGCGACAGCGCGATCATCGACTGTCCAGGGCGCTGAGGACGCGACACTAAGCCCGGTCATCCACCACCGCATCCACGCGCACCGACACGCCGCAAGTTAGCACGACCTCGATCAGTCAAGCCGGACCAGGCGATGGCGGTGCCGCCGGCGTGGCAACGATCGCCGCCGCAGCTTCGCCGCGCGTTGGCTGCTGCGCAGCGGCCAGCTAAACCCGGGCAAAACGCGGCGTGGTGCTACCGCGGAATGCCGTTGACCACATCGACGAGTGGCTGGACAGACACATGGATCAGGCCGC
>DATKFJ010000092.1:0-6078 GCA_035511435.1 Acetobacteraceae bacterium
TACGGCGCCAAGCGGCCGAAGTGAGGTCAAGATGAGCCGTCGCCACCGCGCGGAAAAGCGCGAAATCCTGCCGGACGCCAAGTTCGGTGACGTCGTGATCAGCCGTTTCATGAACGCGCTGATGTATGACGGCAAGAAGTCGGTTGCCGAAGGAACGGTGTATGGCGCGCTGGATTCGATGAAGCGGCGCGGTGGCGCGCAGGCCGATCCGGTACGCATGTTCCACGAGGCGCTGGACAACGTGAAGCCGGCGGTCGAGGTGCGCTCGCGTCGTGTCGGCGGTGCGACCTATCAGGTGCCGGTGGAAGTCCGTACGGAGCGCCGCCAGGCGCTGGCGATTCGCTGGTTGATCGATGCCGCGCGCAAGCGGGGCGAGCACACGATGGAAGACCGGCTGTCGAACGAACTGCTGGACGCGGTGAACAATCGCGGGTCGGCGGTGAAGAAGCGTGAAGATACCCATCGGATGGCGGAGGCGAACAAGGCCTTCAGCCATTACCGCTGGTAAAACCCCCAACCGGGAAGTTCGGAGACAAAGACGATGGCCAAGGCGAAATTCGCGCGCACCAAGCCGCATTGCAATGTCGGCACGATCGGTCACGTGGACCATGGCAAGACAACGCTGACCGCTGCCATCACCAAGGTGCTGGCAAAGACCGGCGGTGCGACGTTCACGGCGTACGACCAGATCGACAAGGCGCCGGAAGAGAAGGCGCGCGGCATCACCATCGCCACGGCGCACGTCGAGTATGAGACGGCGAACCGGCACTATGCGCATGTCGATTGTCCCGGCCATGCCGACTACGTGAAGAACATGATCACCGGTGCCGCGCAGATGGACGGCGCGATCCTCGTGGTGTCCGCCGCCGATGGCCCGATGCCGCAGACCCGCGAGCACATCCTGCTCGCCCGTCAGGTCGGCGTGCCGGCGCTGGTGGTGTACTTGAACAAGATCGACATGGTGGACGATCCCGAGCTGATTGAACTGGTCGAGATGGAACTGCGCGAGTTGCTGTCGTCCTATCAGTTCCCCGGCGACGATATTCCGATCGTCAAGGGCTCTGCGCTGTGCGCGCTGGAAGACCGCGATGCCGAGATGGGCGAGAAGTCCATCCTGGAACTGATGGCGGCGGTTGACAGCTATATTCCGCAGCCGGTGCGCGCGACCGATCGTCCGTTCTTGATGCCGGTGGAAGACGTGTTCTCGATCTCCGGCCGCGGCACGGTCGCGACCGGTCGCGTCGAGCGCGGCGTGATCAAGGTCGGCGAGGAAGTCGAGATCGTCGGCATCCGTCCGACGCAGAAGACGGTGGTGACCGGCGTGGAGATGTTCCGCAAGCTGCTCGACCAGGGCGAGGCAGGCGACAACATCGGCGCGCTGCTGCGCGGCACCAAGCGCGAGGAGATCGAGCGCGGACAGGTGCTGGCGAAGCCCGGCTCGATCACGCCGCACACCAAGTTCAAGGCCGAGGCGTATATTCTGACCAAGGAGGAAGGCGGCCGCCACACGCCGTTCTTCACCAACTACCGCCCGCAGTTCTACTTCCGCACCACCGACGTCACCGGCGTCGTGCAGTTGCCGGAAGGCACCGAGATGGTGATGCCGGGCGACAACGTGACGATGGACGTGGAGCTGATCGCGCCGATTGCCATGGATGCACAGCTGCGCTTCGCGATTCGCGAAGGCGGCCGCACCGTGGGCGCCGGCGTCGTCGCCAGCATCACGGCCTAGCGGAAGAATGCGGCACCGGCGCCCCTCCGGAAGGCGGGGCGCCGGTGGCGTTTACGGGGGACCCGGACGAACGATGGACAACCAGAATATCCGCATCCGGCTTAAGGCCTACGATCACCGCGTGCTGGACAACAGCACGAAGGAGATCGTCAACACGGCCAAGCGCACGGGTGCCCGGGTTCGCGGACCGATCCCGCTGCCGACGCATATCGAACGCTTCACGGTCAACCGCTCGCCGCATGTCGACAAGAAAAGCCGCGAGCAGTTCGAAATCCGCACGCATCGGCGACTGCTGGATATCGTCGAGCCGACGCCGCAGACGGTGGACGCGCTGATGAAGCTCGACCTGGCCGCCGGCGTCGACGTCGAGATCAAGATCTGAGGCCGGGACGATGGCAGACGTAATGTCCCCTGGGCGCACCGGATTGCTGGCCAAAAAGCTCGGCATGACCCGGATATTCCGCGATGACGGCACGCATGTGCCGGTGACCGTGCTGCAGCTCGATGCGTTGCAGGTGGTGGCGCAGCGGACGCGGGAGAAGGACGGCTATACCGCGGTGCAGCTTGGCTGGGGCCGCGCCAAGGTGAAGAACGTTTCAAAGCCCAATCGCGGGCATTTCTCCGGCGCAAAGGTGGAACCGAAGGCGAAGCTGGTGGAGTTCCGGGTTGCGGAGGATGCGCTGCTGGAGCCTGGTGCGACGCTGTCGGCGGCGCATTTCGTGGTCGGCCAGATCGTCGATGTGTGTGGCACCACGCAGGGCAAGGGTTTCGCCGGCGGCATGAAGCGCTGGAACTTTTCCGGACTTGAAGCCAGCCACGGCGTGTCGATCAGCCATCGCAGCCTGGGTTCAACCGGTAATCGGCAGGATCCGGGCAGAACGTTCAAGAACAAGAAGATGGCGGGGCATCTCGGCGTCGAGCGTGTCACCACGCTGAACCTGCAGGTGGCGGCGGTGGATGCGGAGAAGGGGCTGCTGATGATCAAGGGCGCGGTGCCCGGATCGAAGGGCGGCTATGTCATGGTGCGCGATGCGGTGAAGCGTGCGCGACATGCCGATGCGCCGTATCCGGCGGCACTGGTCGAAGCGCAGGCGGCGGGCTGAACGATGCAGATCGAGATCACCACACTCGACAGGACGTCCGCCGGCAACGCGGACCTGCCAGACGAGTTGTTCGCCGCGAAGCCGCGTACCGACATCATGGCGCGCGTGGTGCACTGGCAGTTGGCGAAGCGCCGCGCCGGCACGCACAGCACCAAGGGCCTGAGCGAGGTGTCGGGCACGACGCGCAAGCCGTACCGGCAGAAGGGTACCGGCAATGCGCGCCAGGGCAGCCTGCGCGCGCCGCAGTTCCGCAAAGGCGGTATCGTGCACGGGCCGGTGCCGCATTCGCATGAATACAACCTGAACAAGAAGGTGCGCCGCCTGGGGCTGATCTCGGCGCTGTCGCAGAAGCAGGCGGAAGGCAAGCTGGTGGTGCTCGACGCAGCCGGCGGCGAGGCCAAGACCGGCGAGCTGGCGAAGAAGCTGAAGGCGCTGGGGTGGCGTTCGACGCTGATCATCGATCATGCGGTGGATGCCGGCTTCCTGCGCGCGAGCCGCAACATCCCCGGTATCGACGTGCTGCCGACGATCGGCGCGAATGTTTATGACATCCTGCGCCATGACGTGCTGGCGATCACCGCCGCCGGCGTCGAGGGGTTGAAGCAGCGGCTGGTTGTCGCGAAGCCGGTGCCGGGGGATGCGCGCCAGGCCGAGGGTGACCAGGGGGCGGCTGACGAGGCAGAGGGTGACCTGGCAGCGGGTGACGAGGCACAGGGTGACCAGGCGAATGGAGCCTCGGCATGAGCGGAACACAGACGATCCGGAAGCGACCGAAACTGTCGCGCGAGGCGATGTACCAGGTGATCCGCAATCCGCTGATCACCGAGAAGGCGACCTCGCTGTCGGAGCATGGCCAGTTCGTGTTCCGCGTGGCGCCGGATGCGACCAAGCCGGAGATCAAGGCGGCGATCGAGGGGCTGTTCGGCGTGACGGTGCTGGCGGTGAACACGCTGGTGCAGAAGGGCAAGACCAAGCGGTTCAAGGGACGGCCTGGTCGGCGTTCGGATGTGAAGAAGGCGTTCGTCAAGCTGGCCGACGGTCAGTCGATCGACTTCACCACGGGCCTCGCATAGGGCGCGCGCGACATGGCACTCAGACAATTCAATCCGATCACGGCGAGCCTGCGCGGCACGGTGCTGATCAACCGTTCCGAGCTGTGGAAGGGCAAGCCGGTCAAGGCGCTCACCGAGGGCAAGAACGGCACCGGCGGACGCAACAATCACGGCCGCATCACCAGCCGGTTCATCGGCGGCGGGCACAAGCAGTCGTATCGCCATGTCGATTTCAAGCGGCGCGGCAAGTTCGACATGCCGGCGACGGTGGAGCGGCTGGAATACGACCCGAACCGCAGCGCGTTCATCGCACTGGTGAAGTACCAGGACGGCGAGCTGTCGTACATCCTGGCGCCGCAGCGGCTGCGTCCGGGCGACAGCGTGGTGTCCGGTCTGCGGTGCGACATCAAGCCTGGCAATGCGATGCCGCTGGCGGCAATCCCGGTCGGCACGATCGTGCACAATATCGAAATGAAAGTCGGCGCCGGCGGCAAGATCGCACGCGCGGCCGGGACGTTCGCGCAGCTTGTCGGCAAGGACGCCGGCTGGGCGCAGGTCAAGCTGATGTCGGGCGAATTGCGCATCGTGCGCGCCGAGTGCATGGCCTCGATCGGCGCGGTGTCGAACCCCGACAACATGAACCAGAAGATCGGCAAGGCCGGTCGGACCCGCTGGCTTGGCAAGCGGCCGCATAATCGTGGCGTGGTGATGAACCCGGTGGATCATCCGCTGGGCGGCGGCGAGGGCCGCAGCTCGGGCGGACGGCATCCGGTCTCGCCCTGGGGTCAGCCGGCCAAGGGTTACAAGACGCGCTCCAACAAGCGCACCGACGGCATGATCATCCGTCGCCGCAACAAGGGTAAGTGAGATGGCGCGTTCCGTCTGGAAGGGTCCGTTCATCGACGGCTACCTGCTGAACAAGGCAGAAGCCTCGCGTGCATCGGGCCGCAACGAGATCATCCGCATCTGGTCGCGCCGTTCGACGATATTGCCGCAGTTCGTCGGGCTGACGTTCGGCGTCTACAACGGCCACAAGTTCCTGCCGGTGCAGGTGAACGAGAACATGGTGGGCCACAAATTCGGGGAATTCTCGCCGACGCGGACGTTCACCGGCCACTCCGGCGACAAGAAGGCGAGGCGAGGCTGACATGAGCAAGCCGCGGCATCCCCGATTGCTGGCCGACACCGAGGCGCAGGCGATCCTGTCGAACCTGCGGGTCAGCCCGCGCAAGCTGAACCTGGTCGCCGGACTGATCCGCAACCAGCCGGCTGCCGCGGCGGTCGCGACGCTGACGTTCAGCAAGCGGCGTATTGCGCAGCAGGTGAAGAAGGCGCTGGAAAGCGCGATCGCCAATGCCGAGAACAACCACCAGCTCGACGTCGATCGGCTGGTGGTGGCGCGCGCCGAGGTCGGACGGTCGGTGGTGATGCGGCGGTTCCATGCACGTGGCCGCGGGCGGTCCTCGCGTATCGAGAAGTGGTTCAGCCATCTGAAGATCGTCGTTGCCGAACGCGCGCAAGAAGCCGGCCAGGAGGCCGCATAGATGGGTCACAAGGTCAATCCGATCGGGCTGCGGCTCGGCATCAACCGCACCTGGGACAGCCGCTGGTTCGCCGGCGCGGACTATTCCAAGCTGCTGCATGAAGACCTGAAGCTGCGCAAGCATCTGCACGGCAAGCTGCGTGGCGCGGGTGTGTCGCGCGTGGTGATCGAGCGGCCGGCGAAGAAGCCTCGGGTCACCATCTATGCGGCGCGGCCGGGCGTGGTGATCGGCAAGAAGGGCCAGGACATCGAGGTGCTGAAGCGCGAGCTCAGCAAGATGGCCAAGGCTGACGTGTCGCTGAACATCGTTGAAATCCGCAAGCCGGAGATCGACGCGCAGTTGGTGGCCGAGAACATCGCGCAGCAGCTCGAGCGGCGGGTGGCGTTCCGCCGGGCGATGAAGCGCGCGGTGCAGTCGGCGATGCGGCTGGGAGCGCAGGGAATTCGCATCAACTGCGGCGGGCGGCTGGGCGGCGCGGAAATCGCGCGCGTCGAATGGTATCGCGAAGGGCGGGTGCCGTTGCACACGCTGCGCGCCGATATCGATTTCGGCACGGCGACGGCGAAGACGACCTATGGCACCTGCGGCGTGAAGGTGTGGATCTTCAAGGGCGAGATCCTGCAGCACGATCCGATGGCGCAGGACCG
>DATKFJ010000093.1:0-14709 GCA_035511435.1 Acetobacteraceae bacterium
GCGCGCGGTGTAGGCCCGAAAGGTGCCGCCGCCTTGCTGCATCGCTACGGGAACCTGGAACAGGCATTGGCCGATGCGCGTCTTGCTGGGCAGGCGGAGGAGCTGAAGCTGTACAAGAAGATCGCCACGATGGATCCAACGGCGCCGCTTCCCGCACTGGCCAATCAGTCGCCGGACTGGCGAAGTGCGGCATCACTGGCGCGCGATTGGGAACTGAATGCGCTCGCGCGTCGGCTTGATGAGCTGGCGGCGATGCGCTGATAGCCCACCCAGCCCATCGTCATATGAGAAGACTGAGCAGCATACCGGATGTCGCTGCTCTACCCAGCAAATCCGGCGCCACCCTCACGCGCGTGTCCCCATCCGGTTGGCACATCAGTCGCTGACACGCACCAAGGTGCCGCCCCTCGCTGGACAGAACAGACCATATCCGCCTTGGATATGTCCCCAGGAGGAATGCCGATGCTCAACGCGGAAGACAACGACCTGCTGTGTCGCGTGGACGGCGATGCACCAATGGGGCGGATGATGCGCCGTCACTGGCTGCCGGCCTGTCTGTCCGAGGAAGTTGCGAAACGCGACGGCCCACCGGTGCGCGTGCGGTTGCTCGGCGGGACACCGGAAGAACTCGCCGTGTCCCCCGCCAGCCGCGCGGCGGAATGATCCATGGGAAAGCTCGCGCTTTCGGTTGCCGTCGGCGATTACGATCGGGTGCGGCCTCTGGTGGACGGTTCGGTGCAGATCGACGGCGTCGATCCGGTATTTATGCTGCTCGAGCCGGAGGAAATCTTCTTCCGCGCCTTTCGTCATGCCGATTTCGATATGTGCGAATTGTCCATGAGCAGCTTTACCGTGAAGACGGCGAACGGCGACTGCCCCTATGTCGGCGTGCCGGTGTTTCCGTCGCGAGCGTTTCGCCACAACTCGATCTATATCCGGACTGATCGTGGCATCGCCGGGCCCGAGGACCTAAAGGGCAAGCGCATCGGCGTGCCGGAATATCAGGTCACCGCCAATGTCTGGACGCGCGCCGTGCTGGAAGACGAACACGGCGTGAAACCGTCCGACGTCACCTGGGTGCGTGGCGGTTACGAGCAGGCGGGACGGATTGAAAAGATCGCAGTGACCCTGCCGCGCGATGTGCGTGTGGAGGATGCGCCGGAAGGTGCGACGATCTCCGGCATGCTGGCGAACGGCGAGATCGATGCGGTAATCGGTCCGCGCGCGCCATCGTGCTTTCGTAACGGTCATCCGAACGTTGCGTGGCTGTATCCTGATCCGGCAGCCGCCGCGTCCGCGTGGTTCCGCAAATCGAAAATATTTCCGATCATGCACATCCTAGGCGTTCGCCGCACTTTGGCGGATCAGCATCCGTGGCTGCCGATCGCGGCGATGAAGGCGTTCGAGCAGGCGAAGGCGCGCGCGCTGATGAAGCTGGGCGATGTTGCCGCATCGAAGGTCACGCTGCCGTTCATCGACGAGCAGTTGCACGCAACGCGGCGGCTGATGGGCGAAGACTTCTGGTCGTACGGCCTGGAAGCAAATCGCCACGTGCTGGAAGTCTTCCTGCGGCGCCATCATGCCGAGGGATTGTCCTCGCGTCTGCTGACGCCGGAGGAGCTGTTCCATCCGTCCACGCACGAGACGCATCGCGTCTGACATCGCGTGAGCACTGCACGTCGTCACCGTGCCCGGTAGACACAGGCGTACGATGCGCGCGGCGTGCGTGTTCGGCTTATGTGCCCACTCATTTACTCGGCGACCGACGCAGTCAGTGCCGGCGCACCGCAATCGGTCGCCTGACTTCTCGTGTTTCGCCGTGCACCGCGATGCCACGCTCATACCAAGGCCTGCTTGCGCGAACCAGGCGGACCACTGTCAGCATGACCGGCACTTCAACCAGAACGCCAACCACGGTCGCCAGCGCGGCGCCCGATTGGAAACCGAACAGCGCAATCGCCGTCGCCACCGCCAGTTCGAAGAAATTTGACGCGCCGATCAGAGCCGAGGGACCGGCAACGCACCATTCCACCCCGAGCCGGCGGTTGAGCCAGTAGGCCAGACCCGCGTTGCAATAGACCTGCACAATGATGGGAATCGCCAGGAGCAGAATGACCAGCGGTTGCCGCACGATCTGCTCGCCTTGGAGTCCGAACAGCAGGATCAGCGTCAGCAGCAGCGCTGTCAGTGACATCGGACCGAGGCGTCGCAGCGTCGATTGCAGCGCCGCGTAGCTACCGCCACGGAGGCACGCCTGCCGCCAGGCCTGTGCGACGATCACCGGCACTACGATGTAGAGCACGACCGACAGCAGCAGCGTGTCCCACGGCACGCTGATGGAAGACAGCCCAAGCAGCAGCCCGACGATCGGCGCGAATGCCACCACCATGATGGCGTCATTCAGCGCCACCTGGCTCAGGGTGAAGTGCGGCTCGCCGTCCACGAGGTTCGACCACACGAACACCATGGCGGTGCATGGCGCGGCGGCGAGCAGGATCAGTCCGGCGATGTAGCTGTCGATCTGGCCCGCCGGCAGCAACGGACGGAACAGGTGGCCGATGAACAGCCAGCCGAGCAGCGCCATGGAGAACGGCTTGATCAGCCAGTTGATCCCCACCGTGGTGGCGATGCCGCGCCAGTGCTGTCCCACCTCGGCCAGCGCGCGCGGATCGATCTTCAACAGCATCGGCACGATCATCAGCCACACCAAAATGGCGACCGGCAGGTTGACCTGCGCGATTGTCGCATCGCCGATCCAATGGAACACGCCGGGAGCGGCCTGACCGAATGCGACGCCGGCGATGATGCACAGCGCGACCCACAGTGTGAGATAGCGTTCGAAGATGCCCATTTGGATGCGATGTCCGATTGCTATGCCGTCGCGCGCCGTGCCGCGGCCCCGGTCGGCAGCATGAATGTGATCGCCAGGCAGAGCGCGAGCATGATCGCCGAACCCCACAGGCACGCCGCCATGCCGCCTGCCTGCGTAAGCGCGCCCGAAAGCAGAATCCCGACCAGTCGCCCCGCGGCGTTAGCGGCATAGTAGAAGCCGACATCCTCGGCGGCCTTCTCGGAGCCGACGTAGGCCAAGATCAGGTAAGAGTGCGCAGACGAGATCACAGCGAAGACGAAGCCGAACACAAGCAGCCCGATGACCAGCACGAGATCGGGTCGCCCGATTGCCGGTTCGGTCAATAGCAGTGCCAGGACGACCGGTATGACGGTCAGGACGGCGCCCCATGCACGGGCAGCCGGCACCTCGCAGCTCAACCCGTCGCGGCTGCGCGCCACGAACGAGGGCGCCAGCGCCTGGACAGCACCATAGGCAATTGTCCAGATCGCAACGAAGCCGGCGACCTGCATGTACTGCCAGCCGAAGCCATACAGGAACACCGGAAGGGCGACGACGAACCAGACATCCCGAGAACCGAACAGAAACACGCGCGCTGCAGCCATCAGGTTGATCGCGCGCGTCTTGGCGAACAGCTCCTTGAAGCTCTTCGACGCCTTCGCCTTCCCAAGCTGTCGCGGCAGCGACGTGACGACGCCCAGCAGCACCAGCGCCAGCACAACTGCCATCAGCCAAAGCGCCGGGCGAAAGCCAATGGCCTGCAACAGGAAGCCGCCGACGAAAAAGCCGAAGCCCTTGGTGGCGTTCTTCGAACCGGTGAACCATGCGACCCAGCGGAACAGTTGGCCACTGCCCTGGTCCGATGTTGCCTTGATGGCGCTCTTCGATGCGGTCTTGGTCAGGTCCTTGGCGACGCCGGCAATGCCCTGCGCGGCGACCACCCAGGCGACGGACGCGGCGGCGCTCCAGGTGGGGTCGAGCCCGGACAGCATGACCAGACCGAGGATTTGTAAAATCAGTCCCGCCGTGAGCATGCGGGGGATCCCGTAGCGCGACGCCAGCCAACCGCCGCCGACATTGGCGAAGATTCCCGCCGTCTCGTACAGCAGGAACAGGAAGGCCAGCATGAACGGCGTGTAGCCCAGCGCATAGAAGTGCAGCAGCACCAACATGCGGATGGCGCCGTCGGTGATGGTGAAAGTGAAATACGAGCTGGTGACGATCGCGTAGTTGCGGACTGCGGACATCAGAAGCCTCGCTCGATGACGATGTTGGCGAGATCGACCATGCGGCAGGCATAGCCCATCTCGTTGTCATACCAGGCATATATCTTCAACAGCGTCGCGTCGGTCACCATGGTGCTCGGACCATCGACGATCGCGCTGCGGCTGTCGTTGACGTAATCGGCCGATACCAGCGGCCGGTCCTCGAAGCCAAGGATGCCGGCGAGCGATCCGGCCGCGGCGGAGCGGAACAGTTCGTTCACGTCGGCCGCGGACGCGGCATGTTCAAGCTCGAAGACACAGTCGGTCAGCGACGCGTTCAGCACCGGCGCCCGCACAGCGTGGCCGTTCAGGCGCCCCTTCAGCTCGGGATAGATCAACCCGATCGCCGTGGCGCTTCCGGTTGTGGTCGGCGACAGCGACAGCATGGCCGACCTTGCGCGGCGGAGGTCACGGTGCGGTGCATCCACCACCACGTTGGTGTTGGTGGGATCGTGGATTGTGGTGATCTGGCCGTGCCGGATGCCGATCGACTCGTGCACAACCTTTACCAACGGCGCGAGGCAGTTCGTGGTGCAAGAGGCGGCCGTCAGCAGCCGATGCCTTGCCGGTTCATAGAGAGCGTCATTCACACCGACGACAAGGTTCAGCGCGGCCGCATCCTTCACCGGCGCCGCGACGATCACGCTCCGGACACCGCGATCGAAATAGCAGTTCAGATGCTCCTGGGTCAGGAATTTTCCGGTGCATTCCAGCACGATGTCGCAGCCGAGATCGCCCCAGGGGACGTCGCCAGGCAACGCGGCGGACGAAAAGCCGATGCGGCGGTTGCCGATCAGCAGCGCCCGGTCCTGCTCGGTGCTAATCCGCTCGCGCCAACGGCCGTGGATGCTGTCGAACTCCAGCAGATGCGCCGCGGCCACCGCACCGCCCTTCAGTTCGTTGGCATGCACGATGTCGAGGCGGTTGCCGGATCGCGGATCGCCGTCCGCACGCATAACGCCGCCCAGCGCCGCACGGAGAGCAAGGCGACCGATTCGGCCCAGGCCGTTGATGCCGACACGCATCGCCTAGTGGCTCCGCGCGTAAGCGACCGTCGGGTCACCGCCGATCTCATCCAGGCGCGCCTTCAGCGCCAGGCGATCGAGCGTGGTGACCGGCAGGCTGATGAAGATGTCGAGCCGGCGGCGAAGACTGGCATACAGCTCGTTCAGCAGGATGGCACGTTCGGCGTCGCTGCCGGTGAATTTGGCAGGATCAGGCAGTGGCCATGCGCCGGTGACCGCCTTGTCACCGAAGTCCGGGCACTGCTGGCCGTCCAGCGTGTCACAAAGCGCGATGACGAAATCGAGCCGTGGCGCGCTTGGTCCCATGAATTCGTCCCACGACTTTGCATGCAACTTCGAGACATCGTGGCCGAGAGCGTCCAGCCGGTCGATCACCTGCAGCATTGGCTTCGGCGCTGGATCCGAACCAGCAGAATAAGCGTTGAACCGTCCACCACCTATTGTCTGCAGAATGGCCTCCGCCATGATCGAACGCGCCGAATTGCGTGTGCAGAGGAACAGAACGTTGAATGCGGCGACCATGGCACGATCGTCCTCAATCAGGGTGGGCATCAGGCGGGTGATATCGCCGCACAATTCCGGGCGCCCGCCGCAGCACGTCTCGGACAGGAATGCGATCAACTCGCGCAGGGCGCTGATGCGGACGGCATGGACGATCTGGCGACCACGGCGGATTGACTGGGTGAGGCCGGACCGTTCCAGCGCGCCAAGGTGGAATGAAGTGGTCGAGCCGGGCTGACCGATACGGTCCGCGATCTCACCGGCGGGAAGCCCGTTGGGGCCGGCCTCGATCAGCAGGCGCAGCATACCGAGGCGGGTTTCCTGCGAGAGCGCGGCGAAGATCTGGGAAGCGTCAGTTATTTCCACGCTTCCAGTATAATGGATGCATGGTCGCTCGGAATGTGAAATTTTCGTGTCGCCCGGACCTACGCCACTGCCGGACGACGCAGAGCGAGCGGCACCAGCGGCAGGACGAGCAGGATGTTGAACACTGCTGCGTCAATCAGCGCGACGATCGTCATGTCGGGACCGAGGTGTTCCATGAGCATGCTACCCAACAAAGGCGAGGCGGCCTGGGCGATGAGGATCGGCATGGCCAGCCAGCCCAAAAGAATGGCGTAGCCCTCGCGGCCGAACAGCGCGAGCGGCACGGTGCCTCGGGCAATCGAGCGAATGCCGCTGCCCGAGCCATAAAGCACGAAGCCGGCCCCAATGATGCTGGACGGGCCGAGCAGCATGCAGAGCCCGGCGGCGACCGCCACTGTGGCGATCAGCAGACTCCAGATCGGATGATGCCTGCGCCCGAAAGCCGCCTCGAGCACGCGGGCGCCGACCTGCGAAGGGCCGATCAGGGCACCAAAACCGACGGCGGTCGCAAGCGTCAGGCCGCGAGTCTGCAACAGTACGAGGATGTGCACCGAAATCACTGTCATGATGACGGAAGCGACGGTCAGGCCCGCGGCTAAAATCACGAAGGCTGCACGGTCGCCGGTGCGACGCGGTCTCGCCTGGGTGCCAGAGCGGGCACCATGCCGGTTCGGGACCGGCCTTTGCGTTTCGCGAGGCACGCCGAGCAGATAAAGCGGCAGGACCACGATGACGCTGATCGCGGCATAGGCGGCGCTGGCACCGCGCCAACCGAACTGCTCCACGAACAATGCGCTCAGCGGCCAGCACACCGTGCTGGCGAAACCGCCAAACAGCGTCAGATGCGTGATCGCACTACGCGCATGCTCGCCATACAGGCGGCCAAGAGTGGCAAAGGCCGGATCATAGAGCCCGGCCCCCATGGCGAGGCCAATCACCAGCCAAGCGGCGACGAAGACCGGCAGATTTGGCGCGATGGCCTGCATCAGCAGACCGATCGCCAGCAGGACGGTGCTGGCAGCCAGGACCGGGCGACCGCCGAAGCGCTCGATGAGATGACCGACACGCGGTGACACCAAGCCGGATGTCAGCAGACCCAGCGAGAAGGCGCCGATGATCCAGGCTTCAGGCCAGCCGGTGTCGCGCGCGATAGGTCCGGCGAGCACCGCAAGCAGGTAATACGAGGATCCCCAGACGAGGATCTGCCCGACGCCGATCGAGGCAATGACGACGAAGCGACGGCTATCGGGAGGGACTGCTCCCGACGCACTCTCTCCCGTCATGGCCGAGCGATATCCGGTTCTCCTCCGCCAGCGGTGATGCTCATCAGGTGCAGCGATCGGCCGCGCAGCACGCCGCCGCGGGTTTGCGCGCCTCTATCGTCGCGGATGCAACGTAGTTCTCGATGCCGCGGCCATCCGCCCAGGTAGCGATGTAATCGCGGCTTTCCGGCTTCACTTCGATGCTGATGTCGGTAAAGCCGGCCGCTTGCAGCCAGTTCTCGATCGCGGCCGCCGCAGCGGCGCCTGCCACACAGCCGCACAGCAGCGCCTTGTCGGCTGCAAGGTCCGGCGGCAGCGGATTGATATTCACCACATCGGAGATCGCCAGCCGGCCGCCTGGCTTCAGCACGCGGAATGCCTCGCGGAATACCTGCGCCTTGTCGGGCACCAGGTTGATCACGCAGTTGGAGATGATCACGTCGCCGGTGGCATCGGCGATCGGCAGATGCTCGATCTCGCCCAGTCGGAATTCGACGTTGCCCGCGCCGATGCGGGCTGCATTTTCGCGCGCCTTGCTCAGCATCTCGTGGGTCATGTCGACACCGATCACCCGGCCTTCCGGCCCGACCTGCTTCGCGGCAAGCAGACAGTCGAAGCCGGCGCCGCTGCCCAGGTCGATCAGCACCTCACCTGGCTTCAGTGCGGCGATCGCCTGTGGATTGCCACAACCGAGACCGAGGTTGGCACCTTCCGGCACGGCCTGCAGTTCAGCCTCGGTGTAGCCCATGCGGCTGGCCTTCGATTGCTCCGGGCTGCAACAGGCGGAGGATGCGGGCGTCGGCGTGCAGCACGACGAACTCGCCGCGGCGATCGAGCCGTAGCGGCTACGGACCAGTTCCTTGATGTCTGCGCTGTCCATTGCGGTGCTCCTCTGTCAGGCGGATTTGCGGGTGCTTAGCGGCGGTGCGGCCGGCTCACAGCACAGTTGTGCGGCACCGCGGCCGCAGCAGTTCTCGGTGAGCGTAGCGATCAGGCCGTTCATGGCCGCGTAGTCCGCCGCGTAGATGAGTTGGCGGCCGACCCGGCGCTGGGTGATCAGGCCAGCGCGATGCAGATGCTGCACGTGAAAGGTCAGCGACGAAGGGGGCACCTTCAGACGGTCCGCGATGATGCCGGCCGGAAGGCCGTCGGGCCCGCGTTCCACCAGCATGCGGTAGAGCGCGAGCCGCGTCTCATGGGCCAAAGCTGCAAGGGCTTGTACTGTTTGGGGGGAGTCCACCGAGATCATCCGATATTCCGAGTATCATCGAAATATAGCAGGAGCCTACCTGCGTCAAGGATAGGTCCCGGACGGTGACTGCTTCGCGGCCAGTGACAATCGGATGAGTGACAATCGGATGAGTGACAATCGGACGAGTGACAAGCGGATGAGCGACAATCGGATAAGTGACGGGCAGCCCTGTCATTGCGCATTGCAAGGCGACGCGGCGACATGCCGCCACGCGTTGACCCGATTGCTCCGTTTTGCAGCAATCGAACCTTTGCAGCAGGCTGGCGTCAGTGGATAACGCAGGGCGTCCGAACACCCGTCTCGCAGGAGCGACAGCAGATGGCCGACTCGCACGAAACATCGGGGTCCGCCGGCGGCCAGGTCCCCGAATACGACGCCATCATCATCGGGGCCGGCATCTCCGGCCTGTATCAGCTCTATCGTCTGCGTGAACTGGGGATCCGGGTGCGGGTGTTCGAGGCCGGCACCGGCGTCGGCGGCACCTGGTATTGGAACCGCTATCCGGGTGCGCGCTTCGATTCCGAAAGCTACTCCTACAGCTACTCGTTTTCGCAGGAGCTGCTGGACGAATGGGACTGGTCCGAGCATTTCGCCCCTCAGCCGGAGACGTTGCGCTATCTCAACCACGTCGCCGACAGGTTCGACCTGAAGCGTGACATCCAGTTCCGCAGCCGTGTCGCCGCGGCGCATTGGCAGGAGGCAACGCGAAGCTGGGACGTAACGTTGGAAGACGGCAGCCGGCAACGCGCTCGCTGCCTGATCACTGCCATCGGTCCGCTGTCCGCGCCGACGATGCCGCGTATCGAAGGCGTGGAAGAATTCCGCGGCCAATCCTGTCACACCGCGCGATGGCCGCATGAGCCGGTGAACTTCGCGGGCAAGCGCGTGGCGGTGATCGGCACCGGTGCGACCGGCGTACAGACGATCCAAGAGGTAGCCAAGACCGCCGGCAGCCTGACCGTATTCCAGCGCACGCCGAACTGGTGCGCGCCGCTGCACAACAGCAAGATCGACGCACAGGAAATGGCGGCGATCCGGGCCGGCTATCCGGAAATGTTCAGGCGCTGCCAGGAGACTTTCGCCTGTTTCCTGCACACGCCGGACCCGCGCGGCACGTTCGAAGTGACGCCGGAGGAGCGCGAAGCGTTCTGGGAGAAGTTGTATGCGGAGCGTGGCTTCGGCATCTGGCAGGGCAATTTCCGCGACATCCTGGTCGACCGGGCGGCGAACGCTGCGATTTCCGACTTTGTCGCGCGGAAGATCCGCCAGCGGGTGAAGGACCAGGCGGTGGCGGAGAAGCTGATCCCGAAGAACCACGGCTTCGGCACGCGCCGCGTCCCGCTGGAGACACGATATTACGAGGTCTACAACCAGCCCAACGTCACGCTGGTGGACATCAACGAAACGCCGATCGAGCGGATCACGGCGACGGGCATCAAGACCAGCGCTGCCGAATACGCGTACGACATCATCATCTATGCGACGGGGTTCGACGCCATCACCGGCAGCTTCGATCGCATCGACATTCGTGGGGCGGACGGGCTGCGGCTGAAGGACAAGTGGTCAGGCGGGCCGCAGACATATCTCGGCGTCCTGGTCGAAGGCTTCCCCAACATGATGATGCTGATGGGGCCGCATACCGCCCTGGGCAATATCCCGCGCAGCATCGAATACAATGTCGAGTGGGTGACAGGGCTGCTGCGCTTCGCGCGCAAGCGTGGGCTGACGCGCGTGGAAGCAACGGACGCGGGGGTGGCGTCCTGGACGGATCACGTGAAATCGCTGGGCGTCGGGCTGTTGTCCAACGAGGTCGACTCATGGATGACCGGCATCAACCGGAATGTGGCGGGTAAGCAAACCCGCATCATTGCGCGCTATAGCGGCAGTGCTCCCGCCTACCGTGCGCGGTGCGATGCGGTCGCGGCAGACGAGTATCGAGAACTGGCGCTGGGTTAGACGCGATCGCCCGCCGTCCGGCCCAGTCGCGGCGCGAGCCATGAGGCAGGGCGGCAGCCTCGGCGCGGAGCCGATCAGCCAGGTTGTCGGCCCATGCGCAATCGAAACGGGCGGATCGGTCAGCCGGCAGCATGACGCAATCCGCGTCTGAGTAGTTTCCGATCCTACCGGCCCACTCCTGGACCAACCATCTGATACAGATATTCAACTGAAGGAATTGCTTCATGCGCATGTCCATGTTGCTCCCGCTGGTTTTCCTGGCCTTTGCCGGATGCGTTCAGACGGGTCCCGCCCCGGCGCCGACGACGACGACCTATGTGACCCCAGTACAGCCCCCCACCACGACAGTAATCCGCACGCCGTAATCGCGACCGCTGCTCTCGGCCTGGCTGAACCAGCACCGACAGCCGGCTTTCCCGTGTGGCCGGCGAAGCATGCCCCGAGCGAAAGCCGCGGCGCGCTTCGCCGATCATGACGCGCGGGCGCGATTGATCGTGACGCGCGGGCGCTACCGGGCGCGCGGAATTCCGATTCTCGCGAAAATTCGTCTAAGCTCCGTACGAGACCACACGAACCACTCGCTCAGGGAGCACGGATATGGATTTCGGCGCGTCGATGTTCTTCACCGACTATTCGATGCCGGCAGCAGAACTCGCCCAGGCGCTCGAAGCGCGCGGCTTCGAATCGGTGTGGGCGCCGGAGCATTCGCACATCCCGACCTCACGTCGCTCACCTTATCCGGGCGGTGGCGAACTGCCGAAGACATATTACGACGTGATGGACCCGTTCGTGACACTGACCGCGGCCGCGGCGGCAACCAAGAGGCTGCGGATCGGCACCGGCGTCTGCCTGGTGAACCAGCGTGATACGATCCAGACCGCCAAGCTGGTTGCCTCGATCGATCAGGTGTCCGGCGGGCGCTTTCTGTTCGGCATCGGCATCGGCTGGAACGCCGAGGAGATGGAAGACCACGGCACGGTGTTCGCCACGCGCGCAAAGCTGGTGCGTGAACGCATCGAGGCGATGACGCTGATCTGGACCAAATCGAAGGCCGAATACCGCGGCGATCTGGTCAACTTCCCAGAGATGATGACCTGGCCGAAGCCGGTGCAGAAGCCGCATCCGCCGGTCATAGTCGGCGGTGCCTACCCACAGGCGGCTCGGCGTGCGGTGCGCTACGGCGAGGGCTGGATTCCGCTGGCGGGACGGCCGGGGCAGTATGGCGACGTGTTCACCTACGTGCCGAAATTCCGCGAGATGCTGAAGGAAGCCGGGCGCGACGAAGCATCCTGTCCGATCACGCTGTTCAATGTGCAGGAGGATGCCGATCTGTTGAAGCGCTACCGCGACCTCGGCGCGGTGCGCGTCAGCGTCAGCCTGCCAGCGGCGAAAGCGGATGCAACGCTGCCGGTGCTGGACCGCTGGGCAAAGCTGATCCAGCAGGTGAACGGCTGACCGCCGATAGATTGACGCGCCGCAACAGCATTTGCTTCGCGGCCTCCAAAACGTCGGCAACGGCGCGGCGGCGGTAATCCCAGATCGGATCCGAGTCGGGCGGAACGATTACCATCGTCGCGTTGGCTTCGAACAGCAGCACCGATCCGTCGGGTGCCAACGCGAAATCGACGCCGGCATAATCCAGCCCCAACGCCGCGCCGATTCCCGCCAGCGCCGCCATCGCGCGTGCGCCCAGCACCGCCGACATATCGTCGAGGAAGCGACGTTCCTCCGCGCGATACGCGGCACTCGTCGCCATCGCGGCGGTGAAGTAGTGCACCTTCCAGTCAGCCGAAATCGCCAGGTGCAGCGGGTAGGCAACGCCGTCGATGAACATCACACGGTATTTGCGCGCCATGCCGTCTACCCCGCGCGCGTCGAGATATTCTATGGCGAGCAATTCGTCGCCCGGCATATCGGTGGCGGCGCCTGCCAATTCCGCCTGATCGGCGACATAGCGGAAATGCCGCCCGGTATGAAAGCCGGGTGGGCGCAGCAACAACGGAAAGGTCAAGCCATCCGCCTGCAGGAGTGACGATCGTTGCAGTACCGCGATTGCCGGCACGATCATACCCGGCACGCCGGCGAGGCGTCTCGCGTTGTCGGCGCGCCCGGTCTCCCGTACCCGCGCCGGCGCATTGATCACCGACGCCGCACTGCATGCAGCAAGCTCCTCGGCGCGCGTCAGTGCTGTCCGGCATAGATCAGCGTCACCGATTGCGTTGACAACAAGCGCGTGCGGCGGCACGGGCTGAGCGGCATCATGGAAGTCGGCATAGATTGCCGTGACCGCGAAGATGCGTTCGTCGATCCATTGCTGCGTCGGGATGTTGCCCCCGCGCGCCGCGACCAACAGAAGCAGCGGGATGCCCGGCCCGATACCACGATAACGCCTGGTGACGATCGCGTGCCCGACGAAGCCTTTTCGCCAGTGTGCATCCGCCGCACCGTCTTCAAGCTCCGTCAGAACGCGGGCGAGACCCTGATGCGCTTCGGGAAAATCCGGATCGATGCCAAGCGCCGCCTCGAAGTGCAGCCTCGCACCCGAGACATCGCCATCCTCGAACAACAGATTGGCCAGACTAACGCGCCCGATCGGATTACCCGGATGATAATGCACCGCTTGAGCATAGGCGGTACGCGCGGCTGAGCGGTGGCCGCTGGCGCAGGCGAGCGCGCCGAGTTCGATCAGCACTGGGCAATACGTCGGATCGACGCGCAGCACGTCGAGATAGGCTTGCTTCGCTGCCGCGTCGTCACCGTGCGCCGCGAACCTCCGCGCCTGGTCGACCGAGCGGCGGATATGGCTGCTCACGACAGATGCGCTGCTTGGGGACGTGCCGACGCGGACCGCGCGTCGAAGCGCTTATGGAAGTACAGCCGATCGTGCCCAGGTGGAAAGTCTGCCAGCACGCCGAACACGGTGAAGCCGATCTTCTGGTAGAAGCCTGGTGCCTGGAAACTGAAGGCATCGACATAGATACCGCGGCAGCCTCTTCTCCGCGCCTCCAACTCCGCCGACGCCATCAGTGTCGAACCGACACCATGTCGGCGTAATGGCTCAGGAACGAACAGCATCTGTACGTTCAGCCACTGAAAGGAGGTGTAGCCCCAAAGGCCTCCCGTCACTGAACCAGCGTCACCGCGGATCGGGATCACCAGCAATCGCGGCAGTGCTGGCCCGATCTGCGGCTGCGAACTTGCATCGAGGGCCTGATAGATCGCCTCGAACGTGCCCGGCGCAGGGGAATCCAACGGAGTGTCAACCAAGACGCTCCATCCCCGTCAATCGGCCTGGTCCGCGGCAGGCGCGTGCAACGGATCAAACGACCGTATTGACACCAGTCGTTCCGCTGGATGCATTGGTGGCCGGTTGCGCCGAACTCGCACCCTGGGTTGCGGCACCGCCGCCGCCATGATGACGATGATGGTGTTGCACCTGGCCTGCCTGCTGGGTCGGAGCAGGCGTTGCCGTCGCCCCCGTCTGCCCTGGCGTGCCCGTCTGGGTCGTGATGGCGGCCTGCGCAGCCTGCGCGGTCTGGGTCACCTGGGCCGCCTCGGCCTGCTTCTGCAGTTGTTGGGCAAGCGACGCCGATGCAGTGCCTGATACGCTTGAAATGCTCACGCCGATATCTCCTGCATGGATAAATGCAGGGTCAAATTACGCAAACGACGTGAAGATTGACCTAACGTGGCGTTGCGAACGATATCTGGTGTGCGGAAGTGCGCGCTAAGGAATCGCTTACCTTTCCAGCCATATGATCACCAAGCGATCGATGACAGCACGGGGGTGCGGCGGACATGAGCGGCATTGTCAACGGGATGAACTACAGTCTGCTGTTCTCGCCGAACAGTGCCGCCGATGCCAGCACCGCGATCCTGAACGCCCTGTTCAGCGGTGAATCCTCGTCGTTGCCAACCACCACGTTCGTCTCCTCCGGCAACGCAATTACCGACCTCAAGCTCGCGCAGCAGGAGCAGACCGCCGGCGTAGCACAGGAAGCCCTGCAACCGCAGATCTCAAATGCCATCGCGTCATTCAAGACGGCGGTCGCGAATGCCACCAGCATCCAAAGCGCACTGGCCAACCCCAATGTGCAAAAAGTGCTGCTGACCGCGAACGGCCTCACCAACTATATCGGCGAGACCGCGTTGGCCCAGAAGATCCTGTTGTCAGACCCAAACGATTCAAATTCTCTGGTCAACAAGTTGGCCAATCCCACATGGCTCAACA
>DATKFJ010000094.1:0-12393 GCA_035511435.1 Acetobacteraceae bacterium
GCGCGCTCGACGGCGAGACATGATCAAGCCCAGCCCTACACCGGTTCGGTATCCAGCGCGTAGCCTGCCGCGCGTACCGTGCGCACAATGTCCAGGTCGTCCTTGCCGTTGATCGACTTGCGCAACCGGCGGATGTGGACATCGACGGTGCGCGGCTCGACGTGGATGTCCGGACCCCACACCGCGTCCAGCAATTCCTCACGGGAGAACACTCGGCGCGGATGCTGCATGAAGTATTCCAGCAGCCGGTACTCGGTTGGGCCCAAATGCACCGGTCGGCCATTGCGCTGCACGCGATGCGCGGCGAGGTCCATGGTGATGTCGTGGTACGCCAGCTGGCCCTTCGCCGGCACGCCATTCGAACGCCGCAGCAAGGCCCGCATGCGCGCCAGCAACGCATCCATCGTGAATGGCTTGGTGATGTAGTCGTCCGCACCGGTGTTCAAGCCGCGTACCGTGTCCTGTTCTTCCGTGCGCGCGGTCACCATGATGACCGGCAGATCCCGGGTTGCGGAACGACGCCTGATCTGGCGGCACACTTCCAGCCCGGACAGCACCGGCAGCATCCAGTCGAGCAGCACCAGATCGGGTTGCGTTTCTGCAATGCGGGTCAGTGCTTCCTGGCCATCAGCAGCCTCTTCGACACGAAAGCCCTGCTTCTCTAAATTGTACCGCAGCATCGTGACCAGCGCCGCTTCGTCTTCCACCACCAGGACCAGTGGCTTGGACATGCTGGACATAACGTCAGGCATCTTGCTTCTCCCGGGTTCGCGCCTCGCCAGCATCATTCGCGCGGACGTACTACGGCGAAGACGGAAGCTTCGCCCTTCGGCCGCGCATCCGGCAGCGACTCGCCGGTGACCGCATAATACAGGTTTTCCGCCACGTTGGTGGCGTGATCGCCGATGCGCTCCAGGTTCTTCGCGATGAACAACAGGTGTGTGCAGGGCGTGATGTTGCGCGGATCTTCCATCATGTAGGTGATCAGCTCGCGGAAAATCGCGTTGTAGATGTCGTCGACCACCTGGTCGGAACGCCAGACCTCTATCGCTTTGTCGGTGTCGTTGTCACCCAGAGCGTCGATGATCAACTTCAACTGCGCCTGCACCAGATGGGCCATATGCGCCAGGCCAGCGAGCGAGTAAGGCATGGCAAATTCTGCCAGCACGATCGAGCGTTTGGCGACATTTGCCGCATAGTCGCCAATCCGTTCCAGGTCGCCGGTGATCTTCAGCGACGCGACGATCTGCCGCAGGTCACTGGCGACAGGTTGGCGCAGGGCGAGAAGACGGATGACAAACTTCTCAACCTCGCGCTCCAGCGCATCGACTTTAGGATCTTCCTCCACCGCGCGTGTCGCGGCGGCGGGGTCGCGATGCATGATCGCTTCGGCTGCAAGCGCCACCTGGCTCTCCACGATTCCGCCCATCTGCGTCATCATGTTGCGGAGCCGCTTCAACTCCTGGTCGTAGCTCTTGACGACGTGTTCCGGCGATTCGGGCATGCTGGTCTCCTTGATCAGCCAAACCGGCCAGTGATGTATTCCTGGGTGCGGCGTTCCCTGGGCGCGGTGAACATCTGCGCTGCCGGCGCCACTTCCACCATTTCACCGAGGTAGAAGAACGCCACCTGGTCTGCACATCGCGCCGCCTGCTGCATATTGTGCGTGACGATTGCGATGGTGAAATCGTTCTTCAGTTCGTCGATCAATTCCTCGATCTTCAGGGTGCTGATCGGATCGAGCGCGCTGGTTGGTTCGTCGAGCAGGATCACCTCCGGGCGAACTGCGATGGTGCGCGCGATGCAGAGCCTCTGCTGCTGGCCGCCTGACAGGCCCATCGCCGAGGTGTGCAGCCGGTCCTTGACTTCGGCCCACAGCGCGCCGCGCGTCAGTGACCATTCGACGCGGTCGTCCATTTCCGCCTTCGGCAGCTTCTCATGCAGTTTCACGCCGAATGCGATGTTTTCGTAGACCGTCATGGGAAACGGCGTCGGTCGCTGGAAAACCATGCCGATCCGTGCGCGCAACGCATTGAGATCGACGTCCGGGGCGATGATGTTATCTTCGTCCATCAACACCTGACCGGTGGCGCGCTGGCCGGGATACAGGTCGTACATCCGGTTCAGCACGCGCAGCAGGGTGGACTTGCCGCAGCCTGATGGGCCGATCATGCCGGTCACCTGGCGGTCCGGGAAATCGAGATTGATCTGTTTCAGCGCCTGGTTGCCGCCATAGAAAAAATCCAGGTCGCGGATGGCGATGCGCGGTTGGTTCAGGTTTGCGGTCGCGCGGGCCTGGATGCCGCCGAAATTGCCTTGCTGGTCACGTGCCTGGCTCACTGTCTCACTCACGATGTTCTCCTGCCGCGCAATGCGACCCGTGCCAGAATGTTGGTAGCCAGGACGCCTACCGTGATCAACAAGGCGCCTACCCAGGCAAGCTGTACCCAGTCGTCGAAGGCTGAGCCAGCGTACTGATAGATGGTGACTGGCAGACTGGCCATCGGTCTGGCAAGGCTGATCGACCAATTAAGGTTGCCCAGGCTGGTGAACAGCAACGGCGCGGTTTCGCCGGCGATGCGCGCAACGGCAAGCAGAATGCCGGTGACGATACCGTCTTTTGCCGCGCGGTAGCAAACCAGCACGATGACCTTCCACTTCGGCGCGCCGAGCGCAACCGCTGCTTCGCGTAGGCTCGGAGCGATAAGCCGAAGCATGTCCTCTGTGGTGCGAACCACGATCGGAATGACGATCACCGCGAGAGCCAGGCAGCCGGCGATGCCGGAGAAGCCGCCAAACGGTTCGACGCAAATCTGATAGATGAAGAGGCCGATCAGGATCGAGGGCGCCGACAGCAACACGTCCGAGACGAAGCGAACGGCGTTCGCCATGGGAGAGTTTCGGCCATACTCGGCAAGGTAGGTGCCGACCATCAGCCCGATCGGCGTGCCGATCAGGGTGCCAATGCCGGTCTGGATCAGTGTCCCGACGATTGCGTTGAGCAGGCCGCCGTTGGAGCCGGGTGGTCGCGTGGTCTGCGTGAACACCGCGATCGACAGTCCACCTGCGCCGCGCCAGATCAGCGTAAGCAGGATCGACGCCAACAGGAGTATGCCGATGATGGTGGCTATCACGCAGAGCGCTTCGATCAGCCGGTTCAGCCGATGCCTGCGCCGGCCAAGCGCGCGCGATACCACGGGGTTCTTCGCCGGACCTGGCAGAGCGGTCGTGGTTGTCGTAGCGCTCATTATCCGACCTTCAGTCGCGGTTTGAGCAGTATCCGCGAGATCGCCAGCACGATGAACGAGATCACGAACAGGATGAAGCCGAGTGCAAGCAAGGAGGAAAGCTTGAGGCTGCCCGCCGGGCTTTCGGGAAATTCAAGTGCGACGATCGAAGCGATGGTATTGCCGGGTCCGAACAGGCTGGAGGAAATGCGGTCGGTGTTGCCGATAACGAAGGTGACGGCCATGGTTTCGCCGAGTGCGCGCCCGAGGCCGAGCATGATGCCGCCGACGACCGAGGCGCGGGTGTAGGGGAGTACGATTGACCGCATCACTTCCCATGTTGTGCAGCCGAGACCGTAAGCGGATTCCTTGAACACCGCAGGCACTGTGTCGAACACGTCGCGCATGGTGGCGGCAATGAAGGGAATCACCATGACTGCGAGGATGATCGATGCGGTGAGGATGCCGGTGCCGAACGGCGGGCCGGCGAACAGGTCTTGCAGCACTGGAATTCCATCCAGGCGGTCAATCACGAACGGCTGGATGTACTGCGACATGATCGGCACGATGACGAAGAAGCCCCACATGCCGTAGATGATCGATGGCACGGCGGCGAGCAACTCGATCGAGGTGCCGACGGGCCGACGCAACCATTCCGGCGCCAGTTCGGTCAGGTAGAACGCGATGCCGAACGCCAGCGGCACGGCGAGCATCAGTGCGAGAACGGATGTGATCAGCGTGCCGTAGACCGATACCGCGGCGCCGAATATCTGCTTCACCGGATCCCAGTCGGTGGAGAAAACGAAGCCCAGGCCGAAGTGACGGAACGCGGGCAAGCCGCCCACAAACAATGACAGGATCAGACTGCCCAGCAGCACGAGGACAAACGCACCGGAGCTGCGGGCCAGCAATGCGAAGATCGCATCCCCAACGTCATAGCGCCTGTGACGAGGCTGAACGGCTGGACTAGCAGCGATGGCTTGTTGCACGATTGGCCGACTACATGGTGCCGGGGACTTCCTTTTGCCAAACTGCTCGTACTGCGTTCTGCACGGTTGCCGGCAGTGGGATGTAGAGCAGTTGGGTGGCGATGTCGTTGCCGTGCGCGAAGCCCCAGTCAAAGAACTTCTTCACCGCGGCGCTATGGTTGGGATCTTTCGGATCCGTCGGCAGCAGCACGAAGGTGGCGCTCTCGATCGGCCAGCTTGCGTCGCCGGGCTGATTGTTCAGGTCGATGGCGAAGTTCTTCACGCTGGACCAGTCGGCGCTGGCGGCGGCAGCCTTGTAGCTGTCCATGCTCGGCGAGACGAACTTTCCGGCGTTGTTCTGCAACTGTGTTGTGGTGAGATGGTTCATTTCGGCATACGCGCTTTCGACGTAGCCGATGCCGCCTTTGATGTTGTGCACGGTGCCGGAGACGCCGTCGCTGCCTTTGGCGCCCGTGCCGGCGGCCCATTTCACGCTTGTGGAAGAACCCACCTGGGATTTCCAATCCGTGCTCAGCATCGAGAGGTAATCGGTGAAGACGAACGTGGTGCCGGAGCCATCGGCGCGATACACCGGGGCGATCGCCAGGCTCGGCAGTTTCACGGCGGGATTGAGCTTGGCGATTTGCGGATCGTTCCACTTGGTTATCTTGCCGAGGTAGATGTCGGCCAGGAGCGCGCCGGTAAGTTTCAAATCATTCGGCTTGATGCCGGGAAGATTGACGATGATATCCACGCCGCCGATCACGGTGGGGAACTGCATCAGTTTGTGTGTCTCGAGCTGATCCGCCGCGACCGGCATGTCGGATGCGCCGAAGTCGACTGTGCGGTTATTGATCTGATTGATGCCGGCGCCGGAGCCGATCGCCTGATAGTTCAGCTTGATGCCGGTCACGCTGCTGGAGGCATCGCCCCATTTGGCATAGATCGGCGCGGCGAATGTCGAGCCGGCGCCGGTGATCTGGGTCTGTGCATGCGCGAAACTTGCGCTGGTCAGGCCGATGGCCAGAGCCGTGATAGCGATTTTCATTTGATCCTTCTCCGGAGTCCCTGTGCGCGATGGTGCGGAACGTAGGGTTAGGTGGAGACTCTGGCATTGCAGTTCCGTGAAGCTTCGATGACAGTGGGTTTGTGGTCGGGGGTCTGTGGTCGGGGGCCTTGGCTGCTGCCGCGGCTTCCGAGGTCGTTGGGGGCGGCGGAGGAAGGCTTGGCTCGGCAAAACATCGGGGACATGTCGCACCACGCGATTGCCGCGTCGCTCCGCTGCTCGCGATGACGGGAACACGTTACGCCAACAGAAGGCGACCGGGCGAAGCGCTTTGCAATTCGGCCCCTGGCAGTGCAGGCATTGTTGCGGCAGCATTGCGACGTCAGATGTGGAGGGCTTCATGCGGCGTGTCGGTGCGGCTTGTCTCGGGCTGTTTCTGCTTACCGGCGCGGTGCATGCGTCCGGCACGCTGCGCATCGGCCTGAATGAGGACCCCGATGCGCTGGACCCTGCTCGGAGCGGCAGTTTCGTCGGTCGCGTGGTGTTCGCCGCAGTGTGCGACAAGCTGATCGACACCGATGCGCAGAACAACTTCGTGCCGCAGCTCGCCGCGGCCTGGACCTGGTCGCCGGACAATCTTGCTCTGACGGTGACGCTGCGCGACGGCGTGAAATTCCAGGACGGTGAGGCGATGACCGCGGATGCGGTGAAGGCCAATCTGGAACGTTACCGGAGTGCGCCGGAAAGTTTGCGCAAGGGTGAACTGAAGCCGGTATCCTCCGTTGAAATCATCGATCCGCACACGGTGCGGCTGCACCTGGTGCAGCCCTATGCGCCGCTGGTCGCTGTGCTGGCCGATCGTGCGGGGATGATGATCTCGCCCAAGGCGCTCGCGCGCGACGTGACGCCCGACCTGCCATGCGCGGGACCGTTCAGGCTTACCCAGCGGGTGGCGCAGGATCGCATCGTGGTTGATCGATTCCCCGGCTATTGGAATGCGCGGGCGATCAAGCTGGATCGTATCGAGTATCGGCCGATCCCCGATACCACGGTGCGGCTGGTTGATCTGGAGGCGGGTCAGCTCGACATGGTGGAGCGGCTGGCGCCGACCGATGTGGCGACGGTGCGGCGTGATCCGAAGCTGAAGCTGATCAGCCAGGCGGCGCTGGCCTACTACTCCATGAGCATCAATCTGGCTGCGCCGGACAGTCCGCTGAAGGATGCACGAGTACGCGCGGCGCTGGAGACGGCGATCGATCGTGATGCGCTGAACCAGGTGGTGTTCGATGGCCAGTTCATCCCATCGAATCAGTTCGAGGCGCCGGGCAGTCGGTATTGGGATCCGGATCATCCGGTGCCGGTTCGCGACCTTGCCAAGGCGAAGTCGCTGCTTCAGCAGGCGGGTCAGGAGCACCCGAGTTTTACATTGCTGATCGGCAACAGCCCGGTGGAGCAGCAAGTCGGCCAGGTGATCCAGTCGATGGCCAACGAGGCGGGATTCGACATCAAGCTGCAATCGGCCGAGGCCAATGCGCTGATCGCGGCCGGACGTGCCGGCAATTATCAGGCAACGATCGTGATCTGGAGCGGCAGGCCTGATCCGGACGGCAACGTTGCGATATGGCTCGCCTGTGATGGTTTCCTGAATTGGGGGAAATACTGCAATCCGAAGTTCGATGATCTCCTGGCGCGTGCGCGCGGTGTGACGGATGTTGCACAACGCCAGGCGTTGTATCGGCAGATCGTCGATGTGTATCTTGCCGACCGGCCGCAGATCGTGCTGTATCATGCGAAGTGGTTGTGGGCGCTGTCGGATAAGGTGTCCGGCTTCACGCCAACGCCGGACGGGCTGATCCGGCCGCAGGGTATGGTGATCGCGCCATGACAAAATCCATCGACGGCGACAGGCTGCTTGGCGATTTGCGCGCGCTGGCGAAGATCGGCGCGTACAAGACCGGTGTGCATCGGCCGACCTATTCGCCGGAGGATGTGGCATCGCGGCACTGGCTGGCGGCGCGCTTGACCGAAGCCGGACTGGTGCCGGAGATCGACGGCATCGGCAACGTCATTGGACGCGCGCGCGGCGATGGTCCGCATCTGCTACTCGGCAGTCATGTCGAGACGCAGCCGCATGCCGGCTGGCTGGACGGCGCGCTGGGCGTGATCTACGGGCTGGAGGTCGCCCGCGCACTTGGCCGCGGCATCGACGTCGCGGCGTGGGCCGATGAGGAGGGTCATTTCGGTTCGTTTATCGGCAGCCGTTCGTTCTGCGGATTGTTGCCCGACGCCGAGATCGACACGTGCGCCGATCGCGAAGGCGTTGCGCTGCGGGACGCGCTGCAACAGGCCGGGTTCGCCGGGCGTCCGCGCGCTGTGGTCGATCCCACGCGCTACCTTGGGTACCTGGAGGCGCATATCGAGCAGGGCGCCGAGTTGGAGGACACTGGCCGACGCATCGGCATCGTCACCGCCATTGTCGGCAGTCATCGCTTCCGCATCGTGTTCGAGGGCGTGCAGAATCATGCCGGCACCACGCGCATGGCGGTCCGAAAGGATGCCGGTGTTGCGCTGGTGCGCTTGGCCAACGCGATCTACCGGCGGTTTCCCGAAGTGGCGGGGCCGCGCACGGTGTGGACGACGGGACGCATCACGCTCGATCCGGGCGCGCCGAGTATCGTGCCGGGTCGCGCGGAGATGCTGTTCCAGTTCCGCGACACCGATCCCGCATTGCTGGCATTGCTGGAGCGGGAGCTGGAAACGCTGGTGGCCGAGGCAACGCGTGGACCGTGCGACGTCGTGATTGCCGAGCGGGGGCGATCGGTGCCGCAGGTGATGGACGCAGGGTTTCAGGATGTGCTGGAACATGCGGCAGAACGCCATGCGCCGGGGCTGCATGTGCGCATGCCGAGTGGTGCGGGCCATGATGCGCAGATACTGGCGGGACGGATGAAGTCGGCGATGCTGTTCGTGCCGTCGATCGGTGGCATCAGCCATCACTACGCCGAGAACACGGACGACGCGGATATTGTGCTTGGGTGTCAGGTGATGGCCGACGCGGCGGCGGAAATCCTCGCGGAGTGAATGGATCGTCGTAACGACGTCGCTGTCATTCCGGCGCAGGCGGGAACCCATGGCGGCCAGCACCGGCGTTTGTATCGCTGGGTTCCCGCTTGCACGGTAATGACGGTCACCGCGCTATTCCGCGGCTTTGGCAACCCCCGCGACGCGCGTGCGGGTGCGCATCGTGACGAATTCCTCCGCTGCTGTCGGATGGATGCCGATTGTGCGATCGAAGTCGGCCTTGGTGGCGCCCATCACGATGGCAATCGCCAATCCCTGCATGATCTCGGGTGCATCCTCGCCGAGCATGTGTGCACCAACCACTTTCTGAGTCACCTGATCGACCAGCAGTTTCATCGTGCTCCTGCGCGCGCGGCCCGACAGGGTGTGGCGCATCGGGGTAAACTTGCTGACGTAGACATCGACCGGGCCATGCCTGGCTGCCTGTTCCTCGGTTAGACCGACGGTGGCGATCGGCGGCGTGGAGAACACCGCGGTCGGCACATTCCGCAATGAAATCCTGCGCGGGTTCTTGCCGAACAGGGAGTCGGCGAGCGCGTGGCCTTCGGCGATCGCCACCGGTGTCAGGTTCAGCCGGTCGGTGACGTCGCCCATCGCGTAGATGTTGTGCTGGCTGGTGCGCAGGTGCTGATCCACCATCACGGCGCCTGCGTCGTTGGTCGTTACGCCCGCCTTGTCGAGGCCGAGGTTCTGCGTGGCGGGTTTGCGGCCGGTGGCGAAGAACACCAGGTCGGTGTGGATCGTTGCGCCGTTGCTGAGATGCAGCGCGCGTGCATCGCCGTCGGCTGTGATCTCGCGTGGCGTGCAGTTGGGATGCAAAGTGATGCCCTGCTGGGTAAGCGCTTCGGCCAGTGCCTCGCGCATGTCGTGGTCGAAACCGCGTAACGGTAGCGGTTGGCGGTAGACCAGATCGACGTGCGCGCCGAGGGCGGCGAAGATGCCGGCGAATTCCACGGCGATGTAGCCGGAACCCAAGACCGCGACGCGCTGTGGCATATGCGGCAGATAGAATGCATCGTCCGAGATGATGCCGAGTTCAGCGCCGGGGATCGGCAGGCGCACCGGATGGCCGCCGGTGCCGATGACGATATGCTGCGCGGTGACGCGCTTGCCGCCAACGTCGAGCGTGTGCGGATCGATGAAGGTGGCACGCGCTTCGAACATCTTGGCGCCGGCGTTGTCGAGCAGGCGTTTGTAAATGCTGTTGAGCCGGCCGATCTCCCGGTCTTTCGCCGCGATCAACTTGGCCCAGTCGTGCGGACCTTTCGTGATGGTCCAGCCGAATCCGGCGGCATCATCGGCCCAGGCGCCGTATTCGCCGGCCTGCACCAGCAGCTTCTTCGGCACGCAGCCGACATTGACGCAGGTGCCGCCCCAGAAGCGTTCCTCGGCGACGCCGACGCGCGCGCCATGTCCCGCGGCGATGCGCGCGCAACGCACGCCCGCGGAGCCGCCGCCAATCACGAACAGGTCGAAGTCCATGTGTGTGTCTGCCTTCAGCGTTTGATGAGGAAGGTAGGGCTAAGGGGGCGGAGGTGACAACGTGCGCGCGTCGGGAAGTCGTGTTTGGGGTCGGCTCGGGGCTTGAATCTGGTCAGCGAAAGGACGCTGCAAACGACCTGCAACCTCATGATGGTACGTAAGAAGCACGGGCACGTAAGAAGCGCGGTACGCGGATTGCAGCGCAGGTTGACGTCGTGGGTCGAAACGAGGGGCGCGCGCCGGTGCTACGCTGTGTGCGGTCCGGTGCGGTTGGTGCGCGTATGCAAGGTCCCACTCACACTGAATGCTGCCCTCATGGCCCCGACGTGCTCCATGTCTTGAAGTCCTCGTTCGACACGGTTGGCAGTTTCTTCAGGAATGCGACGATCGACCAGATTTCCGGATCGGGCACACCGGCCGCGCCGAAGCTTGGCATGCCGGTCATCCGGATGCCGTTCTTGACGACCCAGAACAATTCGGCTGGTTGCAGTTCGCCCACGACGTCCTTGAGGTCGGGCGGGCCGGGGTTGAGACCCTCGGAGAACTTTGCCCATGTGGCGCCTGGGCCGCCGTGGCAATTCACGCAGCCACGCTGGGCGAAGGCGCGGGCGCCTGCCTGCACTGTGGCCTGGTCGTTCAGCGATGCCGGTGGCGTGTCGGTGGCGTGGTGCTCGATCGAGGCGGTTCGGACGTGGACGAGAACCCAGGCGACGGGGGCAGGATCCGGGTCGGTCGCGGCGATGCTGTAGAAGCCACCGAGGAAGAACACCGCGGCAGCGACGCCTACGATGATGCCAAGGGCGCCGATGAATGCCAGGAATCTCATCCCGGTTCCTTCCGATAAATGGTCCTTGAACCTCAGTGTGCTGGTTGCACGCGCTGACGACAAGGTCACGCATCCTACGTCTCGACCGCCGTGCCAATCGAACGGCGGGCCGTCCTATTGTAGGTTGGCCTGCTGTAGGCTGCCCTGCTGTAGGCTGGGCAGAATAGCCATGCCACATGGCCAACCATCCGAGAGGACCGTCGCATGCCCGTCATCGAAACTGCGCTCACGCGGCTGCTCGGCATCGAGCATCCGATCCTGCTCGCGCCGATGGGATCGGCTGCCGGCGGCAGGCTTGCCGCTGCCGTGACCAGCGCGGGTGGGCTCGGACTGGTCGGCTCGGGCTATGCGAATGCCGCCACTATCCGCAAGGAGTTGACCGAGGCCGGCAACACGCGGGTCGGAGTCGGCTTCATACTGTGGGCACTGGAGAAGAACCCTGCGGCACTCGATGTGGCGCTGGATGCGCGCCCCGCGGCGGTGATGCTGTCGTTCGGCGATCCCACGTCTTTCACCGTGCGGATCAAGGATGCCGGCTGCAAGATCATCTGCCAGGTGCAGACCCTGGCGCAGGCGAAGCAAGCCGCTGCAGCTGGCGCCGATGTCATCATCGCCCAGGGACGCGACGCGGGCGGCCATTCGGGCGTCACTCGCGGCACCATGGGACTGGTGCCGGCGGTGGTCGATGCGGTTGCGCCGATCCCGGTGGTCGCCGCCGGCGGCATCGCCGATGGGCGCGGCCTGGCCGCGGCGCTCGCATTGGGCGCGGCCGGCGTCTCGATGGGCACGCGCTTTACCACGTCACGCGAGTCACTGTGGGACCAGGCGATGAAGGACGCCTCGCTGGCGGCCGGCGGCGACGATACCCAGCAAACGCGCGTGTTCGACGTGGTCCGTGGTGCACCATGGCCGGCGATCTACCCGGGCCGCGCGCTGCGCAACGTGTTCTCTGCCCAGTGGCACGGCAGGCTGGACGCGCTCGCCGACGACCAACCGGAGCAGGAGAAGGTCTATCTGGCCGCTGCGGAAAACGACTTCGCCACACGCGTCGTCTGGGCCGGCGAGGGCGTCGATCTGGTCAACGATATTCTTCCGGCATCGGAGATCATCGAGCGCGTCATCGCACAGGCAGTGGCGACGCTGCGGCACGGTGCTTCACTGGTGCGCGAGGTCGCGTCGCGTTCCGCTTCATAGGAGCCCCCATGGCACGTCCACCCTTGCCTCCGTTCACACTGGAGACCGCAACGCAGAAGGTTCGCATGGCGGAGGACGCATGGAACACGCGCGATCCGGAACGCGTCGCCGGGGCCTACACCGAAGATAGCCGGTGGCGTAACCGCGCGGAGTTCTTCCAGGGACGCGCCGCCATCATCGCGTTCCTGCAGCGTAAATGGTCGCGCGAATTGGAATACCGGCTGATCAAGGAACTCTGGGCGTTCCATGAGCACCGCATCGCGGTGCGCTTCCAGTACGAATGGTGCGACGATTCCGGCAATTGGCACCGTGCGCACGGCAATGAGCAGTGGGAGTTCGACGCCGACGGCCTGATGCGCCGCCGCGAGGCCAGCATCAACGACGTGCCGATCGGCGAGGGCGATCGGCTGTTCCGCTGGCCGCAGGGGCCGCGGCCAGCCGAGCATCCCGGGCTGAGTGAACTGGGGGTGTAGGTGTTGCGGCGCGTGCGTGGCGCTGATCCATCAATTTCTATCGCCGGTACATCGGTTGCCACGCGAACGGCGCCGGGCACGTTCCTGACCATGCATGAGCATCAGCCGGTCGCGTCCTTCCTGGAGGCGGTTGGCG
>DATKFJ010000095.1:0-3440 GCA_035511435.1 Acetobacteraceae bacterium
GCAGGCATCGCCTGTGTCGAGCTGCTGAAGGCGATGGGCATGCGGCCCGAACATGTCGTGCTGTGCGACACTAAGGGCGTGGTCTATCAGGGCCGCACCGAGGGCATGAACCAGTGGAAGTCCGCCCACGCAGCCGCCACCAAGGCGCGCACGCTGACCGATGCGCTGGACGGCGCCGATGTCGTGTTCGGCCTGTCGGTGAAGGGCGCGTTGACCAAGGCGATGGTCGCGCGCATGGCGGACAAGCCGATCATCTTCGCAATGGCAAATCCCGATCCGGAGATCACGCCGGAGGAAGCGCGGCATGCCAGTCCGCACGCGATCATCGCCACCGGCCGCAGCGACTATCCGAATCAGGTCAACAACGTACTCGGCTTTCCCTACATCTTCCGCGGCGCGCTGGATGTGCGGGCCAGCACGATCAACGAGGCAATGAAGATCGCCGCCGCCGAAGCGCTGGCCAAGCTCGCGCGTGAGGATGTGCCGGATGAGGTGCACACCGCATCGACCGGCCGGCGGCTCACCTTCGGCGCCGACTACATCATCCCGAACGCGTTCGATCCGCGGCTGATCTCCTGGATACCGCCGGCGGTGGCCCGCGCCGCGATGGACAGCGGCGTGGCGCGCAAGCCGCTGATCGATCTGCGCCGCTACGCGCGCGAGTTGTCGGGCCGGCTGGATTCCACCGCCGGCGCGCTAGACGCGATCATGGAGAACGTCCACTCCAACCCACGCCGCGTGGTGTTCGCCGAGGGCGAGGAAGAGAAGGTGGTGCGCGCCGCGGTTGCCTATCGCAACGCGGGTTACGGCAGGCCGGTGCTGATCGGCCGCGAGGATCGCGTGAAGGCGACAATGGCAAGCCTGGGTCTCGGCATTGTCGAAGGCATCGAGATCCACAACGCTCGGCTGTCCGGCTCCAACACCAAGTATGTGGACTTCCTGTATGGCCGCATGCAGCGCCGCGGTTTCCTGCACCGCGACTGCCAGCGCATGGTCAACCAGGACCGCAACGTGTTCGCCGCCTGCATGGTGGCGACCGGCGACGCCGATGCCATGGTGACCGGGCTCACCCGCTCCGCCGCGGTGTGCCTGGACGACATCAGCCACGCGATCGAACCGGCGCCCGGCGGGATCGCTTTCGGTCTCACGCTGGTGCTGGGCATGCGCGGCAAGACCATCTTCATCGCCGACACGCTGATGCACTTCCGCCCCAACGCCGAGCAGTTGGCGGACATCGCGATCGGCGCCGCGCAGGCAGCGCGCCATCTGGGGCACGAGCCCCGTGTCGCGCTGCTGTCGCACGCGACGTTCGGTGATCCGATGCATCCAGCCAATGCACCGATGCGCGATGCGGTGGCGCTGCTGGATCAGCGCAAGGTGGATTTCGAATACGACGGCGAAATGAGCCCGGATATCGCGCTGGAGCCTTCCATCCGCGCGCTGTATCCGTTCTGCCGGTTGACCGCGGATGCGAACGTGCTGGTGATGCCGGGCCTGCACTCGGCGCACATCACCTCGAGCCTGGCGCGCAGGCTGGGCGGCGGCAGCACGATCGGGCCGCTGCTGATGGGCATGGAGCGGCCCGTCCAGATCATGCCGATGGATGCTTCAGTCAGCCAGATCGTCGACCTGGCATGCCTGGCGGCCTACCAGACAGCAGGCCAGACCGCCGGGCGGTAAAGGCAGCGGCAAAGGCAGCAGTCCTGCGCCCAGCCCTCGCCGCCGCGCAACAACCAGCCGTCGCCGACGCGCAGCAGCCGGCCGCGACCAGTCGTGCGCCGTAGCCGTCCGGCCCGTGCCCCGTGTTAAGCCGCCGGTTCGGCCGCCGGCCGGAACGGTTCGGCGCGCGGCTGGTCGGTCAGCATTTCGATGTGGCCCGTGATCTGGCCACCGTCCTCGACCTGCAGGCGCCGGCAGCGGGCCGTGCCAAGTACCTTGCCGGTGGCGCGCACCACCAGGGAACCCCGCGCGGTCAGCGTGCCGTCGATCGTGCCGGCGATCTCGGCGTCTTCCACCTCGACCTCGCCCTTGAAGATGCCGCCCGGCGAGATTGCCAGCTCGGTCGCGTGGATCATGCTGGCTTCCACCGTGCCTTCGACAACCAGGCGTTCGGCATCCTGCACGGTGCCTTGCACGCTGATGCCGCGGCCGACGACCAGGGTGCGCCGTTCGGACGGATCCCGGGAAGGTGTGCGGGCCGGCGGCAGGCCGGGCCGCGGCCCCGCCGCCGCGGGTGGAACGACTTGCGGGCCAGGCGCGGTGGTGAATGGGGGCCGGGACATGGTTTGCGTCTCCTGCGGCTGGGCGGGACGGAAGGGAGGCACGCCCAGACCGGTATCGACCGGGCTGCTCAGCGTGCCGGACATGTGGCTGGTCAGGCTGCCGGGGTGATCCTGCCGACCTTGCTGGTCGGGCATGGAAAGGCCAGCGGGCAAAGTGCTGCCCGGTTCGGCAGCCGGCGGATCGTCAGGCTTGCGGCGTTTGAACACGGTCCCCCACTGGGTTGGCAAACATCAGGACTGTTAACGAATGCCTCCGCCTAACACGAGCGCCCGTGACCGAACAACCGCCTACCCGAGGTTATCCACAACGATCCGCTTGCTTCATGAGCGCCACGGACGCGGGCGATCGGCCGGCGGCGCCGTCATAGCCTGATCGAGCACGTGCACCATGGCCGCAGTGCCAACCACGGGCACCAGCAGATTGAGAATCGGAATCGAACCGACCAACGCCATGACGCAGCCCTGCACCAGGATCACCGGACGCTCCCGGCGGTACAATGCCGCGGCCGCCGGTCGCGGCATCCGCCGCATCGCCACCGCCACGAACAGCCCGCGACCGATGGCATAGCCGCCGATGATCCAGGCGAGAACCAGGCCAACGCCCGGCAGTAGCAGCGCGAGCACCAGCGCGAGCACGCTTGGCAACAGTATGCGCAGTCCGACGCTGATCGCGTCCCAGATCTGCGCCGCGAGTGACGCGCCGCGTGCCGCCGGCAGCGTCGGGTAGAAGCGCAGTTCCACTGCGCGCGCGATGCGGTCGATGTACAGCGTGCCGATCATGGCCGCCACCGGCAGAAACAGCCACAGCGCGAGCAGCGACGCGCCGATGCCGCCAACTATTTCGGCCACCCAGCCAACCCAGCCATGCAGATCGAGCAGGTGGCGCACTGCCCAGATCGCGGCGACGTGCAGCAGGAGGAAACACACGGCGGACCACACCACGCTGCGCACCAGCACGCCCAGGAAGATACGGTCATCGAGCTGGGAGAGCGCGCGCGCGAGCGGGTTGAACAGGTTGGTCATTCATTGATTGGATGACGGCGCGATTGGATGACGTTGGGATTGGATGACGTTGCCACATGCCTGCGGCGGCAGCTTTTGCCGTTCCGTGAAGATCCCTGCTTAATCCGTGTAATCTGTGCCAAAGACTTGCTTGCT
>DATKFJ010000096.1:0-2312 GCA_035511435.1 Acetobacteraceae bacterium
CCGCCAGCAGAGCGCAGTCGATCAGCGCGTCCAGATCGACGCCCGTTTCGATGCCCATTTCCTGGCAGAGGAACACCAGATCCTCGGTGCAGACATTGCCCGCGGCGCCCTTGTGCGCGGCGAATGGACAGCCGCCCAATCCGGCGACGGTGGAATCGAAAATGCTGACGCCCATCTCCAGGCCGGCATAGGCGTTGGCACATCCCATGCCGCGTGTGTCGTGCAGATGCAGCGACAGCGTCAGCTCGGGGTAGCGGTTGCGCACTTTGCCGACGAGTTCGCGGATCGACTTTGGCGTCGCCCAGGCCATCGTATCGGCGAGCGAAAACACCTGCGGCTGCACGCCATGCTCGGCGGCTATGTCGAGCAGTTGCTGCATCAGATCCAGCACGCGCTGATGCGGGATTTCGCCTTCGAAGTTGCAGCCGAACGCCGCCATGATGCTGGCGCGCTTCAGCGGAATGTTGTTCTGCTTGTAGGCACGGATGGTTTCGTGCGCCTGGCGGATGTTGTCTTCCATCGAGCGTTGCTGATTGCGCGCCAGGAACGTCGGCGAGGCAGTCAGCGAGAACGATCCTTCTATGTCCAGCCGCCTGGTCGCCATCGCGCGTTCGAAGCCTTTCATGTTCAGCCACAGCGCTGTGTAGTGAATGCCAGGCTTGCGCTTGTAGTGCTGCACCACTTCATCGGCGTCGGCCCAGCCGGGGACGCGGTTGGGATTGACGAACGAGGCGACCTGGATGTGATTGAGCCCGGTGTCCGACAGGGCGTCGATCAGCTCGATCTTGCGTTTTGTGGAGATCGGGCCTTTCTCGAACTGAAAGCCCTCACGCGGTCCTTCTTCGTTGATCTGCACGAACTTCGGAAAATCGGACATCGGGACGCTCCTGTGGCTTTGGCGCGATTGAATACCGGCGCGCGGCGAATGCCAAGGGGCGGCAGTTCCAGCAGGCGCGGGAATATTCTAGCATCGAGCCATGACTTGGGAGGGAGGATCGCTATGACCGGTGCTGCTGGGTTGCGCGCGTTGCTGCGCGGCGAGGCGATGGTGGTGGCTCCCGGCGCCTATGACGGGTTGACCGCGATGCTGGTGGCGCAGGCGGGATTTTCAGCGGTGTACATGACCGGTGCGGGTACTGCGGTTTCGCACGGCTATCCCGATTTCGGCCTGCTGACGATGAGCGAGATGGTGGAGAACGCCGCGCGCATAGTACGCTCGGTGGCGGTGCCGGTGATTGCCGATGCCGATACCGGTTACGGCAACGAACTGAACGTGTTTCGCACCGTGCAGGAATACGAACGGCGCGGTGTGGCGGCGATCCATATCGAGGATCAGGTGTCGCCGAAGAAATGCGGCCATCTGGACGACAAGGAGATCGTGCCGCGCGAGGACTATATTGCGAAGATCCGCGCCGCGGTTGCCGCTCGGCGCGACGCAGAATTCATGATCATCGCACGGACCGATGCGCGTGCCGTGGCCGGCCTGGACGAGGCGGTGACGCGAGCGAACGCGGCGTTGGCGGTCGGCGCCGACATGGCATTCGTTGAAGCGCCGCAGACGATGGATGAGCTGGCCGCCGTGCCGAAGATCGTCAACGGTCCGTGCCTGCTGAATGTGGTGCGCGGCGGCAAGACGCCGGAGATCGATCTGCGGCGCGCGCAGGAGATGGGCTATCGGCTGGCGATCGTGCCGGGGCTGCTGCTGAAGGCGGTGATCGGTGCGTGCGACGAGATGCTGGCGACGTTGAAGGCGACGCATGTGCATCCGGTGCCGGCCACAGACATGACAGTGCGCGATGCGTTCAACCGGGTCGGCGCCGCGGAATGGGATGCGATGCGGACGCGGTTCCGTGATGTGGCGGAGCCGCCGTTGGCGCGTCGGCTCGCTTCGTGACAAGCTGCGCGCGGCAATGCGCGATAAGAGGGGAGACGCAGATGGCAACAGTCGGTAGCGGCGAATACACCTATCAACCGGTGGTCGATTGGGCGAAGCTGCCGGCTGGTTGGTCATTCAAGGAAATCGGCTCGGTCGGCGTGGACAAGAAAGACAATGTCTACGTGTTCAATCGCGGCGAGCATCCGATGATCGTGTTCGATCGTGACGGCAACTTCCTGCGCTCGTGGGGCGAGGGGGTGTTTCCGCGCGCGCACGGCGTGTTCATGGCGCCGGACGACACGATCTGGCTGACCGATGACGGCGATCACACTGTCCGTCAGTGCACGCTGGAAGGGAAGGTGCTGCTGACCCTCGGTGTGCCAGGCAAACCGGCGCCTTACATGAGCGGCGAGCCGTTCCATCGCTGCACGCATAC